>CAIULN010000070.1 GCA_903900025.1 uncultured Methanomicrobiales archaeon
TCCTTATATCTTTAAATGTTGGCGCCGATGTATACCACACAACAGCATGAAAAACATCCTCATCAAAGGCGCACGCCAGCATAACCTGAAAAATATCAGTGTCGAGATCCCCCGCGACAAGCTCGTGGTGATCACCGGAGTGTCAGGTTCCGGTAAATCAACACTCGCATTCGATACCCTCTATGCGGAGGGCCAGCGAAGGTACGTCGAGTCGCTCTCCACCTATGCCCGCCAGTTCCTCGGCCTTATGCACAAGCCGGACGTGGACAGCATCGAAGGGCTGTCCCCGGCCATCTCCATAGAGCAGAAGACCACCTCGAAAAATCCCCGCAGCACGGTTGGTACGACCACCGAGATCTACGATTATCTCCGTCTCCTCTTCGCCCGCATTGGTACGCCGTATTGTCCCGAACACAACATCCCGATCGCCTCCCAGACTCCCGACCGGATCGCAGACCAGATCACCGCTGAACACCCCGGCATGGTCACGATCCTCTCTCCGGTTGTCCGCCAGAAGAAGGGCACCTACCAGCAGCTCCTCCGGGACCTGAACAAAGAGGGCTACGCACGCGTCCGGGTGAATAAAAACATCATCCGGACGGATGAAGAGATCAACCTCGAGCGGTACAAGAAACAGGATATCGAGATCGTTATTGACCGGCTGGAAACCTCTGACCGCTCACGACTTACCGAGGCGGTGGAGAACGCACTGAAGAAATCCGAAGGGCTTATTCTTGTGGTGGATGAAGCGGAGAAGGAATCGACCTACTCTTCGCTCATGGCCTGCCCGGTCTGCGGGATTGCCTTTGAGGAACTCCAGCCACGGATGTTCTCGTTCAACAGCCCGTTTGGCGCCTGTGAGGAGTGCCACGGGCTGGGCGTGAAGATGGAGTTTGACCCTGACCTGATAATTCCTGACAAAAACCGCTGCATTGCAGACGGGGCTGTCGCTCCATACCGCAACCCGATGGATGGCTTCCGCGGGCAGTATCTTGCAACTGTTGCAAAACACTTCAGGTTTGACGTGCTCACACCGATCAAAGACCTCACGGAGGAGCAGTACAACGCCCTGATGTACGGCTCTTCGGAACGAATGAAGTTCTCCATGAGCATGAAGAACGGGGACGCCCACTGGTCGCATACCGGTGAGTGGGAAGGACTCCTCCCCCAGACGGCACGGCTGTATTCCCAGACCCAGTCCGATTACCGCAAGCGTGAACTTGAGGGGTATATGCGGGTGTCTGACTGCCCGGCATGTAAAGGAAGACGGCTCAAGGACAAGGTGCTTGCTGTCCGGATCAGCGGGAAATCCATCATCGATGTAACGGATCTTTCGGTCAGTGACAGCGTCGCGTTCTTTGCCATCCTGAAGCTTACTGAAAGAGAATTGGAGATCGCAAAGCAGATTATCAAAGAGATCCGTTCCCGTCTTGAATTTCTGGAAAAAGTGGGTCTTGGGTATCTCACCCTCTCCCGCAATGCCGGTACACTCTCGGGTGGGGAAGCACAAAGGATCCGGCTTGCCACCCAGATCGGGTCGAACCTGATGGGCGTGCTCTACGTGCTGGATGAACCCTCCATCGGGCTGCACCAGCGGGACAACCGCAAACTGATCGGGACGCTGCGAACACTCCGCGATCTCGGCAACACTCTCATCGTCGTTGAGCACGACGAGGATATGATCCGTTCGGCCGATCACGTGATCGATATGGGGCCCGGTGCCGGGCTCCACGGTGGTGCGATAGTGGCGGAAGGGACGCCTGCCCAGATCGAGAAGAACAAAAAATCCCTTACCGGGCAGTACCTCATCGGAGCAAAACAGATCGGGATACCGGCAAAACGCCGGGAGGCAACAAAATTCATCACGGTAAAAGGCTGTCGGGAGCACAATCTCAAGAACATCGACGCAAAGTTCCCCATCGGCGTGCTTACGGTAATTACCGGAGTCTCCGGGAGCGGGAAGTCCACGCTCGTATACGAAACGCTCTACAAGGGCATGATGCAGATCCTCCACCAGTCGCGGGAACAGGCAGGGAGGCATGCCGGCATAGTCTTTGATGCGGAGATCGACAAGGTGATTGTGATCGACCAGTCGCCCATCGGTAAGACGCCCCGGAGCAACCCGGCGACGTACACCAAAGTTTTTGATGAGATCCGGGCAGTCTTTGCCGAA
>CAIULN010000071.1 GCA_903900025.1 uncultured Methanomicrobiales archaeon
CGTGCCGCAGCTCGCATGAATCGAGGTGCGAAGCATGAGATTCGGAAAGAAGAAAATCTTCGCTGAGTCGAATCCCGCAGGGATGAGACTGGAGAAGAACGAAGTTCTTCGCTGAGGTGTGTTCTATGGTGGACAACGAGATCCTCATCATAGCGGCATTCTTGGGACCGAGCATCTCCAGATGCGAGGTGGAGAAGAACGCAGCTGGTCAGACCTGGAGGGGATGACCATGGAGAATGAAATTCTCATCACTGTGATCTTCGTCTCAGCCGGCCTGCTCGCCTACGTGATCATCCCCGGGCTCCTGGATGTTGAGGGTTGAAAACCCGAAACAGAAGAAGAACGAAGTTCTTCGAAGGATGTGGGACCGGGTGCTTGACCACATGGAGCAGAACGGATCCGGAGGAGGAGAGGAGCAGGGGAAATAATTCCCCCTCCTTTTTCTTCTCTTCCCCTTCGTGCAGGGGTATATTTTTTAATGACGTTTTAGAATGCATACTCAGGGAACTGGAACGTTCATGAGTGGGGCACGGGTAAAGAAGAGCTCATAATATACGTCCTGTATCGGTACAGGATCAACAGGAAGGAGCTGACACAGGATTTGAACAAACGGCGCTTTCTGGCAGATGACCCGGAGCGAAAACAGTGGCAGGATCCCGATACCATTTTCTCGTCCATCGGGCTTGGCGAAAGGATGGTGTTTATCGATCTCGGCTGCGGCGAGGGGTACTTTGCGCTCCCCGCGGGCAGGAGAATCGGGCCGGGCGGGAAGGTCTTTGCTGTCGATATCAATGCTGAGGCTGTCGCACACCTCAGGGAGCAGGCAAAGAAAGAAGGGCTGGACAACCTGTTTGCCGATGTCATGGAAGCAGAAACGGCCGTTGTATGCCAGGGATGTGCCGACATCGTGTTCTTCGGGATCGATCTCCACGATTTCAATGACCCGCTCACGGTGCTGAAGAACGCAAAAAAGATGCTGAAGCCTTCAGGACGGATCGTTGACCTTGACTGGAAAGATATGCCGATGGACTTTGGCCCACCGGCAGAAAAACGGTTCTCGGTTGCAAAGGCGAAGAACCTGATCCAGTCTGCCGGGTTCAGGATCCTGTCCGTCAATGACGCCGGGCCGTACCACTACCTGATCATTGCCGCTCATTTTGCCTGAGGATGTGCGTGGCCAGCCCGGCCTTCCCATTATCCGGAACCGGATGAGAACAGGTTTCCTGCTCCGGACCAGAGCGCGGCACAAGGGTGCCGGAAAAACGGTTTTAAAGGAGGATTTTTCTTTCGATTGTAACGTTGGGTGCGGCGGGTTGCCGGTACTAACGCCCGTCCAAAAAAAAAGAATATAAAAAAAATTTACGCGAGCCCGAACGACTTTAACACCACGTCCGGGTTGACCGCACCGACATGGTAGACCTTGCCCTCGGACAGCTCGTTGATGACGACTTCTGCCGGCGAGAAGAGCGCGGTGTCGATCTTGTAGAAGTCGTAGCCCGCTTCCTTGAAGATGTCATTGAAGGGTTTGCCGTACCCCTTGGACTTGCTGCTGGGGATCCTGTCAAGGTAGTCCCTGATTTCCGGGGCTTTCATGGTGAGCCAGATCTGCCCGTGGTAGATGGTCGCGTCGTTGGTCACGCCCATCGCGAGCTTCGGCCCCCGGACCGGCGGGAGGGGTGCCGTGCCCATCGCGGAGGTGATCTTCTTGGTGTCAAACCCGAGCTCGTTCAGCTTGTATATGGCGGTCTCGACGCAGCGCCCGGCGACCTGGATGGAACCAACCAGCGAGGAGGTGGGGGCGACAACCGCGTTCACATTTGCCACGTCAACGTGGCAGTCCTCGGCGATCTTCTCCATCACTTCACCGTTGGGCAGGTGGTCGCTCTCGAGGCAGATCACCGCAGAGTCATAGTCGTCCTCGTACTCGATCACCTCGTAGGTGTGCTTGGGCTTGAGCGAGAGCGCCCGTGCCGGACCGCTGCCCATCGCAAAGTAGTTGTTCACCTTGACCGTCCAGCCGGCTTTCTGTGCCCCGAGGCACGAGATCGCGGGGAAATCGGTATTGACATCGATGAACGGGAGGGGGAAATCCCGGATATGCCCCATCCGGAAGTTGACTTCCCCGAGCCCGCCCATGCAGATCTCGGTGAACGCCCGTCCCGCCGCGTACCCGCCGCGGGTGCTCACGCCACAGTCAACAATCCGTGCGCCGTTGTCAAGCTCATGGTACGCCGCATTGAATTCCTCGCAAATTTCGGCCAGATTGTCAAAAATCTCTAGTGCCAGTTCATTTACACTGAGCATAGTCTTTTCTCCCTGTACCATAACACGATGTCTGCCGATTAAATAATCCTTGCCAAATGAATGCAAATCAGGAGAGGTACTCGAGCACTTTTGCCGGCTCGTAGCGCAGGCTGATCAGGCGCGTCCTGCCCCTGCCCTCGCGGTAGTGCAGGTTCACAAGCCGGAGCGCATCAAGCTTTTTTACAACTTCATAAAACCGGGTATACCCGATAGCGACCGACTCCGAGATTGTCTTATACACTTCGCCCGCGTTCATCTCCTGTTCCGAGGCGCTCGCCTGTGCAAGGGCCCGCAGGACATTTTTTTCCTCGTCCCTGAGTGTCTTTGTTGTAAATGATAGGTGAAGGTATTTTGAGACCAGGTACGCCCCGCAGATATCATCGCGCTCCACGGTGTGCCGTGCGGCCCGCTCCGCGTTCAGGGTCGCCCTCTTGAGCAGGTCGATCCCGACCCGCAGGTCACCGCCCTTCTGGGTCTGGTCGATGACAAGCGCAAGCATCTCCTCGGAAAGGACATTCGGGTACAGCCCCTGCATCACCCGCACCTGCATGATCTCGCGGATCTCGGCCTGTTCATACGGCGGAAAATAGATCTCGGTTGGGCAGAACACCGAGGTGACGCGGGCGTCCACGGCCTGCAGGAGATCGACATCAAGGTCGCTGATGATCACGATCACCCCCATGCGGATCCCCTCGTATGCCTCGTGGGCACGCAGCAGGGTATAGAGCACCTTGTTGATCTCGTTCTCGTAGAGGAGGTAGTTGGCATCATCGAGGGCAACGAGCAGGACAATTTCATCTTTTTGCAGGATCCGGCAGATTGCGTCGAACAGCTGCTTGAATGACGTGCCGGATGCCGGCGGGAGGTGCCCGGTGAGTTTCCGGTAGATCTGGGAGAAGATTGCAAATTTCGTATTGTCGATCTGGCAGTTGACGTACACGGGCACGAGTTTTTTTGTGGTCTCCTCGATCTCAAAGAACAGTTTGCGGACGCTTGTTGTCTTTCCGGTGCCGGGGAGCCCCTTGCAGATGGAGTTGAGCGGGCGCCCGCCCCGCAGGCCGGGCCGGATCTGGAACGCGAGCTCGCGCATCTGGTTCTCGCGGAACTGGAACTGCTCGGGGACGTAGTCGAACTCGAAGACCTCGGGGTCACGGAAGAGCGTCTCGTCCCACATGAGCAGGTTCTTTTTCATCTCACTCCATTTTTCAATTCTTCGGGTATTAATTGCTGCTGTGCACCTTTTTTCGTGCCGGCATACGTCGTTTCCCGGGCTTATCTCTATCATTTTTGTTGGTGCCACGTCATATCAAGATCACGCATTTGATCCTGCTGGTGGTGATGGGCAAACAATATCATCCACCAGCAACGAGGTACCATGACCAGTGACGTCTGCGCAGATGATGAAAGTTACCCCCACTGAACGGTGATGATGCAGGGGACTGATGCCAGACTGCTGGCTTGGCACAAAAAAGTGACTTTTTTTGGTATTGATGCGGTGTCGAAGCCGGGCCTACCCGCGAAAAGACTCACCGGAAGAGAAACGCCAGCAGATCGACTGCGTTTACCATCCCGAACATTCCCTTTGCTGCCTCGCGTTCCGAAAAGCGCGTGGTCGCATCCCGGCCCTTGCCCCTGACCACAAACGGAACCGGGTCGGCGGTATGCGTTTTTACCCGGATCGGGGTCGGGTGGTCCGGGAGCATGGCAACAACCCCGTCAAAGCCGCCAAGGATCGTCCCGACAAGCCCGTCGAACCGCTCGATCGCTCTGACCTTCTCTTCCACGCTCCCGAGATGGCCGGCCTCATCCGGCGCTTCGACATGGAGGTACAGGAAATCGAGGTGCGAGATCGCATCGAGCGCGTACCGCGCCTTTGCCTGGTAATCGGTGTCGAGGTAGCCGGTCGCGCCCGGAACGGTGATAATCTCCATACCGATGCAGCGCCCGATGCCGTTTAAGAGGTCGACTGCGGAGATCATGCCCCCGACCTTTTTGTATTTGTCGGCAAAAAGAGGGAACTGAGGTGTTTTCCCCCCGCTCCATGGCCAGATCTGCGTCACCATGGGTTTGCCGGATCCCTTCCGGGCCGCATTCACCGGATGGGTGGCAAAGACCCGGCGGCTGGCCTCCATGCATGTGATGAGCAGGGAGGAATCTCCCCCCTCCGGGAGGTAGCCGGCCACCGGCTTTCCCACAATATCGTGCGGGGGAGTTGAGGTGCTCCCTTTCCCGTTATGGACGACGAGGAGGTTGCGGTAGCTCACCCCGGATTTAATAAAGACTTCAGGAATTTCCTTCTGGAGCGCGGCGAGGAGCTGTCCACCCTCCGCACTTGGGATATGCCCGGCAGAAAAGTCCCGCATCACCCCGTCTTCAACGGTGACAAGGTTGCAGCGGTACGCGATATCCCCGCTCTCCAGGTCGACCCCCATGCTCTTTGCTTCGATCGGCCCGCGCCCCGTATAATACCTCTTGGGGTCATACCCGAGGATCGACATGTTTGCGATGTCGCTGCCCGCTTCAAACCCTTGAGGAATGGTGCGGAGCATCCCGCACGCGCCGTCCCGGGCCAGCCGGTCAAGGTTGGGGGTTGTTGCGTATTCAAGCGGGGTCCGGCCGCCCAGTTCAGCAAGCGGTTCGTCCGCCATGCCGTCTCCGACAATCACGATATACTTCACAGCCGTTACCCCTGCTTCTGTTCAGCGAGCATTGCCGCAACAGCGATGCGCACGCTCTCTTCTGACCCGTGCCGTGGTCTCCACCCCAGCGCTTTCATTCTGGCAATAGAGAGCTGCATCTTGGGCACATCGCCGACCCAGCCCCGCTCCCCGCCGGTAAAACTGTACCGGACCCCGGAACATCCCATCTCCTTTGCCACAATTCCGGCGATCTCCTTCACATCGATCCAGTCCTCCGACCCGATATTGAAGGTATTGACCGCCGCGTGTGCATGACCGGTGGCAAAGAGCATCGCATCCACGCATTCCTGTATCCCGAGGTAGGACTTTTTCTGGTTCCCGTCACCGAGGATCTCCATCTTTCGCGGGTTGTACTCCAGCTTTTTGATAAAATCAGGAATGACCCCGTGCCCGCTCCTCGCACCGATAATATTGGCAAACCGGAAGATCCATGATCTCATGGAGAACGAGTGGCAGTACGCACAGATCAGCGCCTCGCAGGCAAGCTTGGTCGCGCCATAGACCGAGATGGGCTCAAGCGGCGTGTACTCCTCGGGGGTCGGGAGCACGCCTGCCTCGCCATAGACCGTGGACGTGGAGGTAAACGCAAGTTCTGGAACGTGGTGGAGGCGCATCGCCTCAAGGACCCGGAAGGTGGCAGTAATGTTGTTTGTGACAGGGCCCCGGGGAGAAAGCGCACTCTGCCGGACATCCGGGTCGGCGGCAAGGTGCCAGATTCGGTCAGCGCCGACAACGGTATCCTGCCACCCGTCGTCAAGGAGGTCGGCAACCACCAGCGTCACCGTCCCCTTGTCAAGGTGGCGGGCGAGGTTCTTTTTTGACCCCGCACCCAGCGAATCGATCACCGTAACACGGCTGTTTCGGGCCACCAGTGTGTCCACGAGGTGGGACCCGATGAACCCGGCACCGCCCGTTACGATATCAAACATCATAACCTATTATGTCACCTATGCTATAGGATTACTGCTATGTTCATCGGGATCGACCATGGCACCACCGCCATGCGCTTTGCCTGCGGGTCTGGTGAATTCAAGATCTCGCGGGAGGCGGCGACCTCGTTTGCCTTTTCTGACCTTGCTGCACTCTGCCCCCCCGCTGAGATCGAAGGGATCGCGCTGACCTATTCCATGGGGGACAACTTTTCAACAATCACCTCCATCCGCAAGGTAAAAAACCGCGGGCTTGTGAGCCGCGAGGGTGCCGGCGAACATATCGGCGGGGGGACACGGGTCTTTGACGAGGTGAAGAAGAGCGGCGTGCCTGCCGTTGTGATCCCGGGGCTGCACCGTGGCTCCCCGACTGACCCGCGGTTCAAAACCTACTCGCACCAGTCGAGCGGAGAAAAGATCGGCATCGCCTGCGAGGTCTGCCACGCCCTTGGCGGCGACGTGGTCATATCCGATGTGAGCTCCAACACGGTCACGCTCCTTGTCAGCAACGGCAGGATCGTGGGCGCATTTGACGCCTGCATCTTTGCCCCCGGGGCACTGCACGGTGCGCTTGATGTCAGTGCCATACGCAAAATTGATGCCGGGGAGTGGACGGCAAACGAGGCATTCCAGCACGCAGGTGTTGACTTTACGGTGCCCAAACGCGAACGGATGCGGACGATCGCGATGTTTGCGGCAATGGAGTGCGCAGCAATGCTGGTGTTGAACCAGAAAGCGCATGTCGCACTGGCCGGCACTCTCGCACCCGTGATTGCCCCGGCCGTGGAAGCACACCTGAAGAGAAAAGTCGCTGTCTATGACGAGTGGTGCGCTGCACGGGGGCTGGCACGGATCGCACACGATGTGTTTTCGGGGACGACCGATATCCTCGGGCTCGGTGTGGATCTGTAGATTTATATTGATTTATCATGTAAGATTAGTGGGGATTTTTCTTGAGAGAGCTGCGTATCCACGGCAGGGGCGGGCAGGGATCCGTTACCGCTGCCGAGCTGATTGCGGTCGCCGCATTCGAAGGCGGCGTCTTTGCCCAGGCATTTCCCGCGTTCGGCGTCGAGCGCCGCGGGGCGCCTGTGCAGGCATTTGTCCGGTTCGATGACAAAAAGATCCGGAAACGGAGCCAAGTGTACGAGCCTGATTACATCATCGTCCAGGACAGCACCCTGATAAAAGACGTGAACGTGTTTTTGGGCGTGAAGAAGGGGGGCATTGTCATTGTCAATACCGAGAAAGTGCCGGATTACACGGTGCCTGAGGGCGTGAAGCTGATCACGATCGATGCCACCTCGATTGCACTCAACGTGCTCGGGCTCCCGATCACCAACACCTCGCTGATGGGGGCGTTTGCCGCCGCAACCGGCGAGATCAAATTCGCTGCCCTCGAGCATGCCCTCAACCACCGGTTCCCAAAAGAACTGGCGGCAAAGAATATCGAGGCGGCCCGGCAGGCGTTCAATACGGTGAAGGGGGCGGCTGCATAATGGCGCTTGCCATCGGGTGCCGGGCAAAGCCCGGAAAATCCCGCGACAATAAGACCGGGTCGTGGCGGGTCTTCAAACCAGTCTTTGACAAGGAGAAATGCACCAAGTGCGGGCTGTGCATGACGCTGTGCCCCGAGGGCTGCATCCATGAGACGGACGAGGAGTTTGTCGAGCCCGATTACACGTACTGCAAGGGCTGCGGGATCTGCGCCGAGGAATGTCCCGGTGAAGGGATCGCGATGCTACAGGAGGAGAAGTAGATGCTGGAGATTGTCGAGGGTTCGCATGCAGTGGCAGAGGCAGTAAAACTCTGCCGCCCGCAGGTGGTCTCCGCCTACCCGATCACCCCCCAGACCCATATTGTGGAAGCGCTTGCCGATATGGTGGCAAACTGCCAGCTGGACGCCGATTACATCACTGTCGAGAACGAGTTATCGGCACTCTCGGCCTGCATCGGGGCGAGCGCGGCGGGCTCCCGCGTCTATTCGGCAACAACCTCACAGGGGCTCGCCCTCATGTTCGAGGTCTGCTTCAATGCTGCCGGCATGCGCCTGCCGATCGTCATGACGATCGCAAACCGGGCGCTGGGCGCACCGCTCTCGATCTGGAACGACCAGCAGGACTCCATCTCCCTGCGCGATTCGGGCTGGCTCCAGTTCTATGCCGAGGACAACCAAGAGGCGACCGACCTGCACTTTATCGCCTACAAAGTCTGCGAGGACCACTCCGTGCTGCTCCCCGCCATGGTCTGCTTTGACGGGTTCATCCTCTCCCACGTGTACGAACCGGTCGACATGCTCTCGCAGGAGGACGTGGACAGGTACCTCCCGCCGTTTAATCCCTACCAGCGCCTCGACGCGGCCGACCCGATCAGCTTCGGCATGTACGCGACGCCGGACTACTACCACGAGTTCCGGTACGAGATCGACAATGCGGCAAAGCGGGCAAAAGAGGTCATACAAAAAGCAGGAAAAGAGTTCGGTACCATGTTTGGCAGGGACTACAGCGCCCTTGTGGAAGGCTACCGGCTCGATGACGCCGAGACCGCGATCGTGGCGATGGGCTCCATCTGCGGGACGATCAAGGACGCGATCGACGAGATGCGGGCTGAAGGCAGAAAGGTCGGGCTGTTAAAGATCCGCGTCTTCCGCCCGTTCCCGTCAGAAGAGATCGCACAGGCCCTGTCAAACGTGAAGCGTGTCGCGGTGCTGGACAAGGACATCTCGCTGGGCGCAAAAGGCGCGGTTGCCATCGAGGTCAGGGACGCGCTCTATGGCTCCGTCACCCCCGTCAAAGGATACGTGCTCGGCCTCGGCGGGAGGGACGTGCGCAAAAAGGACATAAAAGAGATCGTATCGCTTGTGGAAAAAGGGGTCGGGGACCAGTTCTTCGGCCTGCGCAGGGAGTTGTTGTAGATGGTGGACAAAACGCTGGAATTATTTGACTGCGGGCACCGTGCCTGCGGCGGGTGCGGTGCTGCACTCGCGGCGCGGCTGGTCATGAAGGGTGCCGGCAAGGATACGATCGTCGTCTCGGCAACCGGGTGTATGGAGGTGTTCTCGACACCCTATCCCGAGACTGCGTGGAAGGTGCCGTGGATCCACTCGCTCTTTGAGAACGCGTCCGCCGTGGCATCCGGGATCGAGGCATCGTTAAAGAAACAGGGCAGGACGGAAAAGGTCGTGATCATGGCAGGCGACGGGGCGACGTTCGATATTGGCATGATCTGCATCAGCGGCGCGTTTGAGCGCGGCCATGACTTCACCTACATCTGCTACGACAACGAGGCGTACATGAACACGGGCATCCAGCGCTCCGGCGCGACCCCGTATGATGCAAGCACGACAACCAGCCCGGCCGGCTCGTGCTCGTTTGGCAACAAGCTTCCGAAAAAGGACATGCCGCAGATCATCGCGGCGCACGGCGCCCCCTACGTCGCAACCGCCTCCATCGCCTACCCGGCGGACTTGATGCAGAAGGTCGAGAAGGCGATCAATACGAAGGGGCCCTGCTACGTGCAGGTGCATGCCCCGTGCTGCACGGGCTGGGGCTTTGAGGGGGACCAGACGATCGCGATCGCAAAACTCGCAATCGAGACCGGCCTGTGGGTGAACTACGAGATGGTCGACGGGAAAGTCGTAAAGGTAAAAAAGGTCGTAAAAAAACCCGTCGGGGAATACCTCACGACCCAGAAGCGGTTCCGCCACCTCTTCAAGCCAAAGCGGCAGGACGCGGAGATCGCTACGATCCAGGCAATGGCCGATAAAAATTTCGAGAAATATGGGATCGAGATCAGGCTGAAGAAAGAATAAGTTCCCGTTTTTTTATCATATCTTTTTTTTTCCATACCATTTTTTTTAAACAACCTGCATTCTGAAAATTTATTTCCCCATGGGTGTGGAAGCACAAAAATTTTCACGTGTTTATTCTCGAGAAATTATGGGGAATGATCTGAGATGAAACCACATGCTCTGCGGTGGATCGTGGCCGGAGTCCTTTTCATTCCGGTTCCTGTTTGGGGGTGTGCAGGCAGCAGGATATCGTTATGGAACGCAACGGGGTCCCCTTGGATCGGGCGATGGACCGTGTGAGGGTCCTTGGGGCGTTCATTTCAGGGACAACGTGAAGGTGTACGGGAAACACCCTTGGAACAATCCATTTTCCTCCAATTTTTTTTACATCTTTCCTTCCGTTCGCCTGGTATCAGGGATATCGCACCGCTTCTCCACCGAAAGGGAGGGACGGCTCAATCCGGTCGGCCGGAATACGGCCCGACGCTGATCAGAACCACAGGGCGATGTAATAACTCCAGAGTCCGATTCTGTCCGGGTTTTCTCCACCCTCTTTATGCCCGTGTGGCCGGGCAGGCATGAGATTGTCCCGTCCATGATCAATGCAAGGGGGATGTTCAATGGGGATGCTATTTGCGAGAAAAGAGGCCATCCACCTGTGTCAGGGACGAAAAAAGGGGATCAGGGCCGGTAGATCAGCCGGTCACGCCGTTGCTTCCAGACGAACAGGATAATCCCGACGGCGAGGATTACAATCCCCGCAAGCACCACTGGATTTCTTATCATCAGGTTGACGACCCACAGGATCATGCCGGTAAAGGTGGTCATGATTGTCGGCGACGGGGGTGCGGGGGTTGCCTTCACGGTCACCTGTGCTGGCGGGGCCTGCGCAGCTGCCGGTGCTGTGGCTGAAAGGTTCTTTGCAAACAGGGCAAACAGGCAGAAATTGGATACCTCTGCCGTGACCGTGCCGGTCCGGGCATCGTACGTGGTCGGCAGGTCCTGCCAGGTACCCGTCGCACGGTCATAGGATCGTATGGTATAGTCCTGCGCCCATTGCCCCTGCGGGACGGTGAAACTGATCGATATTGCCGGTGAGAATGTTGCGCCATCGGGCTGCATGTTGTACATCATGCCGGCATAGGAGACGGTGGTGCCGGAGGCCAGGGCGGGCAGGTTTTCGGCCGGAACTGCGGCGACCGAAATCGAAGAGAGGGTGGTGCCGGCCGCATTCAATGCAACCACTCCCAGCCCAAGGTTTATGGTCGCAAGACCATCAGTGGAATGCAGGGAGGTCGCCTGTGTTACCACGCCGTTTGCGTTTGCATAGACGGTTGCAGTCTGCCCGGGATCAGCAGGGGCAGGCGCCGCCTGTGCCTTGGCTTCTATCGGGTTCTGGACGCTTACGGGGACGGTGGTTTTTTCGGGGCCGGACTTAGGGTCAGCCGAGTTGCTGGGCGGGTTGCTGACCACGTTTGCAATGGCGAGTGCAACCAGCTGGAACGGGTTATTGGGATCTGTGATGGAATACAGACCAAATGTCGAAAGCCCCCTAGGTGAATCCGCTTCATAATATTTGAGATTCGTGATGGGATCAAAAGATAGGAACTGTGTATCTAGGATCTGGCCTTCGCTGAAATCGTCAGATAACCGCGCAATAAAAGGTATGCCGTCCGGGTCTTGAAGTGATGTGATCCAGCTTGGTTTGACACTCATGTGGAGTTTGACCGAAGTACCTGATGGGAAATTGGTCTTGGTAACTTTCGCTGTATATGCCGTTCCGGCAGTACCAGAGCAACTGACACTATTAAAGACCTGCCGGAATTTTGTATCGTACTCCTCAATCACACCTTCCCAGATTTTCGTGGTGAGTGTCGCTGAGGAAGGATAGGTGGCAAGATCGATGCTGTAGTTAAACGATGATGTTGGCCCTATGGCGAGAGAGAACGTTGGAGATGAAGGAGCGATCTCTGCTGATACCAGGTGAACACCGGTGACCGTGCCGGTTATCGTGCTACCGGCACGGACAAATACGCCCGGCATTGCATAGATGGTGATATTCTTCCAGCCCCTGTCAGCAGGGGGTTTAATTTCGAGGACAGAATTGTTGGGGATCAACGACGCATCTGGCAGCTTGGACGTGTCAACCGTTACAAACTGCTGACCCCCAACGATTTCTGTTGTCAGCCCGGTAATTGAAGTATTGGCGGTTACGATCGTACCGTTAAGGACATGGATATCATTGACATCTTTCGTTGTCGATTTGGTATGCGATGAGTAATCATTTCCTGCGGTTAAGCTGACCGTATACGTCCCGACATTCTCGTATTTATGCGTTATGGGCATTTTCGTGCGATCAGTCGTGTTGAACCATTCGCCGTCCCCGAAACTCCAGTTCCACATTGTAGGATTTCCGGTCGATAAGTCGGTAAACCCAACGGTCAGCTGTGCGATATCCGATCGTGGGGATGCGGTAAAATCTGGCACGACATGGAAACCAGCCGGGGGCGCGGTCTCAATTTCGAAGGTGAAAGTACCTATTCCGGCTGAATCGGATCTGGTCCCGGTCAGGTCCACAGGGAGTTTTGGTCCATCCGTATCGGGAATCCACGGGTTTGCTGCACCGGTAAGTGTCACGTTGACCCAGCTTCCGACCGGCGTGCGGCCTCCGGTCGAAGTCAGGGTCAGTAAATTGCCGGCTACTATGCCTTTCCACACTGTTGGATCGGCAACAGAGTCCTCCACCACCACGTTAGCAGTCGTAAAGGTGCCGCTGGCAACATACTGGTTTAATTCGATCACGGGTATGATGATCGTACCATCCTTGATGATGGGCGCATCTGTTACGGTGAAATTCGCCCACGTGGCCCCGTCCGTTGCCGTGATCTTCTCACCACTTACCACGCTTAGTGTCCCTGGTGGTATATTGAACCTTAAATTGAAGATTGTCGGATCTGCAGCCGACTCATCGGATCGTATTGCTCCCAGAGGGATAGAGTCCGGGTCGTCTATCAATGCATCGTACTTCCAAGGATTCCCATTTGCACCAGTGAAGGTCACACTTACTGTTTCACCGACAATCGTATCATTCACAGTAGACGTCAGCGTCAGAATACTACTACTTTCATCAACTAAAGGAGTAGCGGGATCATCAGGAATATTTACTACATCCCTGGTCCAAACTGCATCACCTGCGGTGTCTTCTACTATAACATTATCATTAGTGATGAAAGAAGCGCCATCGCCGACAAAACTTTGTAATAACCACACATCTATGGTGATAGTTTCATCCTGAGCGAGGAGGGCCTCTGTGATGGTGAAAGTATATGTCACAGATCCGTCCATCTCGGTGATCCTCAAAGAATCAGGGTCGGCCGGATCGACCGTCAGACCCGCCATCGCCGGTGCTGCAAGAACCGCTATCGCGAGGAGCAGCACCAGCACCAGAGGAATAAGATTTCGCTTGACCATACAATCTGCCTCCAGTTCCACCTTACCTCTTACAACGCTCCTCCTGATCCCATGTGCCAACGAATTTCTCACCAAAACCGTATTGATAAATTCCTGAAATTCCATCCTTGTTATTCACGATATTTGTCATAACGGTCATTGCCTCAGGTCAGACTTGATATTCTGATCTATTTAAATAATTCGTTACATATAACCTGCCATTTGCAGTTGGTTTTATCGTGTTCATCCTTTCCGAATCCATTTATCTTTTTCATACTTTCCCAACCCAAATCTTCCGTCGGTTCTCTCTCATTTACAGGATGAACGATCCGGACTATCCGTTCTACCCGATCCTTTTAATAAAACAATCTTTGGCTCTGGAGAAACAGACATGAACGAATCGGGTATACACCCAAACCATGAAAATCGATTACCACGGATTATTATATTTTTTCAGGGTCACCAATCGACAATCCAACAGTTGTTATTCAAACGGGTTCTCACCTCACATTGCTGTAATATAACTCAATATTTTTTCCGTTCGATTTTCAGCTTCCATCGCTGAAACAATTTTTTATTTTTCCCAAGATAAAAACCTAGGAGGACAAGAATGACTAGAACGCCACACACAAACAGGGGGAGCCGGTAGAAGGGAGGCTGGTACGAGAAGACGGCCTCATGAGTTCCCGCCTCCACCTTAATCCCGATAAAACCCGGGGCGAGCATCACCGGTTGAACGTTCATACCGTCCAGCGTGACCACCCAGCCGGGGTGGTAGTTGGTCTTCAATATGAGATAAGATTCCCGGTCGGCCACAAACCGGGCCCGGTATTCATTTATTGTCACATTTTCCTGTACAATTTCTCCACCTGCGGGTTGCATCCAAGTCAAATTGGAGAGGATCTTTTGATCAACTTCCTCAAAAGAATAAACGGGCAGGCCGGATATAATATCCGGCTTTTTATCCAGTTCGATGATGGGATGTTGTTTCAGGTTTGGGAGAGAACTGAACAGCCATTTGGAATTGGGGTAATAAAAGCTGTATTTATCACCGTAGAATATGGCTGGTGCGTCTACCAAATCAAAATAACCCGTTGTGGGAACCTGGTATAGTGTATAATCTTCAAATTGTTTAATTTTGGTATAATAGTCCGGAGCAGTCCAGGTGTTGTGCAGGAGAACGTAACGAATATTGAAAAGATTATACTGTTCGGGTTTCGTGTTATCAAAATGCAACCGGACATCGGTTAAAAGATCGAGACCGCTATAAGCGTATCCAAACGAGTCAATGCCCAGTTGGGGGAAAACCGCATACAGCGGGACAAAACCAATCTGGTAATCGGGGGTATGTCCGAAATCACTGTATATCCCGGCATAAATCCTGCCCGGCGGTACATTATTCAGCGTTTTATTAATTTCCGAAAGCTCGTTGCTTTTGGATAAAAAAGCGTTTTGAGTCTCTTTTTTCCATTGGGAATTTTGTTCGTAAAAATATGCTCTTTCAGAGAGAACCGGGGTAAGAAGAAGCAGGAATGCTATTCCAACCAGGAGATAACTCCTGAAAGAAAGACCTTTGATCAGATTTTTTTCCATCCATTGCCAGAATAACGAGAGCCCTGCCCCTGTCAGCATGATAGCCCATAACTGGAAACCACCGATAAAACGATGGAGATGGAGATCCTGGCTGAATGGTATGATATCCAGAAGCTGACCCCACGTCGGGCGACCAAAATATAATAAAAGCCAGAAAATCGTCAGGACAAGTACAAGGCGGTAATTTTCTTTTTTCCATTGCCGGATAACAAAGAGTGCGGCGAGGAAAAACAGTATGGTCAGGATCGGAAGCCGTCCATAATCAAACAGGTTCCCCGTGAATAAATTTTTCAGGACCTCAATAGCGCCAAATGAATTATATTTAAAGGATTTCTCCCAGATACTTCGGTTGAGCCAGGCACGATCAAGAATAAATGGAATAAAAAAATAACACGTGACCATCCCCGTAAGAATGAAGATAATTGCCGACCTTTTGAAACGGGAAAAAATCTCCCCTTTCTCCGGTGTAAGAACAATAAAAATGGCTGCTGATATGACGAGGATAACACCATACATCAGGTTTGAAAGGAAAACAATTGCTGATAACAATACCGGCCAGAACCATGAACCTTTTTTTTGGATTGTGCGGTAAATTTCCGCCAAGGCCAGGGGAAGAAAGAACATCGCCCAGAGCTGGGTATACAGACCGAATCCCCGCCAAAGATAACTGTTGTACTCAAACCCGTACAACCCATTGGTTGAAAGGAGCGAGGAAATGAATGCTGAAAACCCGGCAGCTGCATAATCAAATCCAAACCGGCGCATCGCCCAGAATACAGAAAGAGGGAAAAGAACCAGGAAAAGATACCGGGAAATATCAAAAAGCCGGGGTAAAGGAAGGATAAAAGAGGTAACCTGATCGAGCGTTGCCAGCACCACGTGAGGAAGATGCTGATAATAATGAAACAGGGGTAACCCTAGATCGATCGGGGACAGCCAGAAATCCGAGGGATCCAGGTTCTGATGAATCGCAAGGCTTGCTTCCTGAGCCGCTGTCAGATGCAGAACATCATCGTTTAAGCTCCATGTGGAAACGGCTACTTCCGGCCAGAGAAAAACAGCATTAAAAACGATGGCGAAAAAAACCAATGAGAATGCGATCCCTTTTGGGGTTTTTAAAAAATTAAATACCGATCTGTACCTGCTTTTGAAAGACGAGTCCGAACCAGTATCTGTCATCGTCGGTCTTTTTTTCATACCAGATACGACAAAGTATACTTGATAATTTATTCATTAAATAAGAAGAGGGTAGGCGGGATCAGGGAAAGAATACCGACGAACTGCCATACGACGGTTTTTTAATTGTCCGATTATTTGGCGTGATACTTGTTACTGTGACAAGAGCGTTATGTTATAATGATTCCTACTGCGATGAGTTTCACCCCCTGTCTAATCTATCCCTTACAAAATCTGGGGGCTATTTGGGGGTGCTGTCTCATTTCAAAAAAACGGGAGAATTCAAATGAATTTATGCCGGATTTTATGGGATTGACACGAGATACTGCATAAAATTATTAATATATACGGATTTTCTCAAATTATTTTAAAATCCTCTCAACTATCTCTTTTTCTCTTTACCAGCCTGGAATTTTTAGACAGATTCAATTAAAATGATTTATATACCCGAATTAACCTAGGATCGCTCATTCAATTATTTATTTAATTGAATTTATGCGGAGTGAGTGATGATGAAATCGAAAAGGTACTTTTGGATGATGGCAGGGATCTTATTCCTTTGCCTTTGTATAGCTGTTGTGTCTGCTGCCTCTATGTATTACCCTGTCAAAAATATTGACAGAGGAAAAGGATACTTAACAATCCAAGCAGCGATCGATGATCCTTCAACGGTAAATGGGGACCACATCACCGTTGATAGTGGCACCTACGCTCCTTTTTCCGTTAGTAAGGCAGTGACCATCCAGGGAATTGACACGGGTGAGGGGTTCCCTGTAGTGGCATTACCGGGTCCTTCCAGCGGTGATGCTATTCTTATCACGGGACCTTCAGGAGCCACAGGACCAGTAACAATCAAAGATTTTACGTTAAATAGTATTTATGAAGCCTCGGGACCTCTCCTGCCGAAAGGCACGGGTATAAGAGTTGAACGTAGTTATACTGAATTGAGTGACATCGAGGTCAAGGATTTTCAAGATGGGGTATCCATCAGTGGTTATTCCCATAACAAGATACAACGTAGTAGATTCTTCCAGAATAGAAATGGAATTGTTCTTGGCGATTCCCATGCGAATATCATTGATTTGTGTACATTTCGTGGTTTTATGGGAGTGGATGAGAGTTGGCACGGTCTTGGTTTGCATTTAATGCAGGGATCGAGTCAAAATATTATCCAATATTCCTCTTTCTCGGAACTGTTCAATGGAATAGAGCTTCATCAAGTTGCCAGCCAGAATCAAATTTTGTATAATGACCTGTCTTACAACGACGCTCATGCAATATTATTGGATGCACCTAATAATATTGTCAAATCGAATTATATTACTGATAACCCATTTCAGGGAATTGGCGTTACCGAATTTGGGGGTGGTGACACAATCACCAACAACTTCCTCAAACAAGCAGAAAATGGAGACAATGCTGTAATCAATGCTACGGTAAGTGATGTCTGGAATACCGATCCACCAACACCAGGGACGAACATTGTCGGTGGTCCTACCCTTGGCGGTAACTATTGGGCAAAATTCGACGGCACTGGTTGCTCTGAGACATGCGCTGATGCTAATACGGACGGGTTCTGTGATTCCGCATGCGCTATTCCAAACGGAGCTGATACCGATAATTATCCGTTGACGATGCCGTCGGAACCCAATGTCCCGACCGTTGACAGTATCGATCCGGCATCAAATGCCAACACGGGTACCGTGGCAGTTACAATCGATGGCGATAACTTCGCCGACGGCGCCCGACCAAAACTCATCACATGGATAGATGAGAGTGGTTTCGAAATCCCCGCCGAAACCGGTTTCTCGGGCACTGGAACGCAGATCACCTGCGACTTCGACCTGACCGGTGCGCCATCGGGTGTCTATGACGTTATTGTGACAAACCCTGATGGACAGGAAGGAGCACTCTCTGAGGGATTTACGGTAACACCCTCAATGACCCCGCCCAAAATAGTCGCTATTGTGATCGATAATAACGAGGATATATTCCCCGATGGTGAAGTGCCGGAAGGGACATTAATAAAGGTAAGCGACCCGTGGCCCGTCGGAAGCATTCTCCCGTTCTTCCCGGGGCTCGGGTCGGTGACGGTGCCAAGTGCAGATGAGTGTGGTGATGGTTCGGCAAATGTCTATGCCGTAATTATTAATACTGACACTGAGGCCAACTACGTCTTCCCGGTCACCGTCGATTTTGTGTGTGAGAACGGCCAGTATATTGCAGGTATAGAGCAAAGATCAGAGCCCCTTATCCCGCTGTCCCTTGTTGAGGGGACCGTTCCGAACGTCGCCGGATTAACCCCGTGCAAGGTTGAAATCAACAACATGTTTAAGACGTTTGCCGGCGGCTCTGCCAGCTGTACCGCGAATACCGAACATAATTATGCACTGCTCATCTCCGGTGGATTGGACAAGGATCATAATCCCGCCCGGTACTATAACGATATAAAATTCATGTATAACACCCTCGTGACGGACTATGGCTATGACAAGAGCCGCATAAAGGTGCTGATGTCTGACGGGCCGGATATTAATCAAAACCCTGACAAGATCGATTATTACGACCAGGACAAGAAACCCGTTTATGGGAACTCTGACCCCAACCTTGATGGCGATCTGCTCGGCAATTCCGATGTTTATGGGCCTGCCACAAAAGAAAAGGTTCAACAGGCTCTTGCCGATTGGAGTACCGGACCAAACGCTCTCACAGCGGAAGACAGCCTGTTCGTATTCACGACAGGCCATGGCGCGATGCTGAGCGAGTCGTCTGCTGGTCCAAACAATAACGAGGTTGTCCTCTATCTCTGGAATGATGGGTCTCACTCAGATGATGAGACATATTTGTACTTCACGGACGCAGAGTTTATAGGCTTACTACCCAAGAGCGCCGGGTCTATCATGATGACGATGGAGCAGTGCAATGGTGGGGGGTTCATCAATGATTTCATCACAGGAGGTGCCCAGACAAGGGTGATTTCTACCGCGGCTAATGGAAACGAGGTCTCGCATTCAAATGACTTCTCCTACCCGTGGATCAGTGCGGCTGCAGGGCACGACGCCGCCCCGACTCCGAGTCTCACGGATGCCGATATCGCGCCGGTCGATTCGCAAATCTCGATGAGCGAGGCCTTCACGTATGCAAGGGACCGCGATGCCTCCGCACGGGCTGGTGTTGAGACCCCGCAAAGCGTTTCATCCACCGCAGGTGCCGATGCGACCCAGTTCCTGAGCCCCCCCTGCTCCCCGATCTACTCCATCATCATATCATCGCCTGTCGGCAAACCAACTTGGAGTGGGGGCCAGACACCGACAATTACCTGGGCCTATTCTGGGCCCCGATCAGACACGGTGAGAATTGAATTGTGGAAGGATACGCAGTGGGGTGCGCTGAAACAATTGGATATTAGTAAATCCGTCACGATGACAAGTGCATCTCAATCCTACTCCTGGAAGGTTCCGACAAGCCTGCCCTTAGGGAACGGTCTGTATTATATCAAAATAAGTACAAACAGCCCCGCTCCACCGGTGTCTGCTCAGAGCAACGTTACCATCAGTTCGGCGACGACGCAAAGGGCCGGAACCATGACGATTAAGAGCACGCCATTGACGGGTGCTTCCATCTGGATTAATGATGTCATGTCCGGGACGACGGATACGACCCCTACAAGCATGCCTCCCCTCACCTACCCGGTGAAAGTTGCACTGACCAGCTATTATCCCATAGGGCCGACGAATGTGAAGGTCAACCAGGGCCTGCCTACAACGAAAAGTTTCCCGCTGGTCGCAGTCGAACAGACCGACAATGCGCTCCTCGGCCTCACACATGTCACCATTGATTCCAATCCGGATGGTGCCAGCATCTTTATCAATGGTGTTGACACCGGCATGGTCACTGATATGATGACACACGCGGGGAAGGATCTTCCTACCGGGGCCTATCAAATATTCGTGACCAAGGACGGCTACCAAAACTCTGATATTAAACTTGTAACAATCCCGGGTTTAATCCAAGACCAGTCAAGGTGCAGCCCATCGTCTGTGAATTTGAACTTCGATCTCCAGTCAATCGGCGTTGTCCAAGCCAAAGTCCTGATCCTGCCACAACCCCTGAACATCGGGAAACCGTCATCGTACTTTGCAGCGATCGTTACCTTAACCTTACCAAAAGGGGTTAAGGCAGCTGACGGGGTTAAGGCAGCTGCCGTGGATGCAGGAACAGTAACCTGTAATGGGGCACAGGCACTCGTACTCCTTCGGGACGCTAAATGGTTCCCGCAAACATTCGTGGCAATATTCAGTCGCCAGGATTTGGATCCTACCCAGACTGGCAGAGTTACCATGACTGTTGGGGGGTCAATCAGGAAATCCGGTGGAAACCCCATATTCACAGGAAGCAATACCATCCAAGTCACCAATAAGAAGACGACTGCAAAGGAAGCAATCGATGACTGGAAGAAAATGACTCCTCTGCAATTCATCACCAATTTTTTTAGATAATAAACCCCCTTTTTCCCCGTATTCTTTATTTAGTTTCCGTCCTGTGTTCCATCACACAGGATCGAAAAGAATTGTACAATCCGGCCGATGGTTTTTTTACGATATCCAGAATCCGCATGTTGTATACAGTTCCGACTCATTCCGGGCATAGGCCATGCTCATATCGGTCAGGTTAGCAATTGTATTATTAACAAACGGGAACATTAGTAGGTTATCGGGCTCGTGGTCTAGCGGTATGACGTCGCCCTTACACGGCGGAGGTCGCCGGTTCGAATCCGGCCGGGCCCATGGATCGGCAATCAATAAAAAATGTTAATAGAAGTCACATTGCGTTTCATGCA
>CAIULN010000072.1 GCA_903900025.1 uncultured Methanomicrobiales archaeon
CACACAGGCAATGTTTACGAACTAAAAAACCTCAGTGGTGCAAAGGTGGCAATAAATGAAGCGGATGCAGATTTTGTATCAGGAAGAAAACCCCACCCCACACCAAAAGGCGGGCGTGGTTTGCTGTACAGACTTCTTGGTATGTTTTTCAGATCTCGATTCGTAGAACCTGATATCCAACTCAAAAACGGCGACACAATCGCCAGCCTCACCTGCATACACACACCCGGACATACGCCGGGCAGCACCTGTCTTTTTGATCCGGTATCAAAAGTCATTTTTGCTGGTGATATACTGAGATTCGACGGCGTAAAAATAGAGGGTGCTCCACCACAATTTACCCTGGATAAAGGTGAAGCACAGCGATCGATTATCATGATTGCATCTCTCGATTTTGATATTCTCCTTTCCGGTCATGGCATACCACTCAAATTCGGGGCCGCAGAAAAAGTACGTAATTTTGCAAAATCATTATCCTGAATTCGGGGTCGCAGGTAACGCCAGAGCCCCCAAGAGTGTCATAACTTTTTCAATCATTTCTTCAGAGCCAAAAAAAGGAAGTTTGAACCTTATTCCTGACTCCAGGTGCGAATATAGTTTTTTATTTGAATATGCACTAAACGAAACCCTATCATCTATGAAGGAAATAACAGAGTATGCCTCTTGGTTTTATGTATTCTCCGCATTCAATGCATCCATTCTTTGGAATGGCGTTTATGATCATCGCCTGGATAGTCCAGTTGGTGATTGCATATTTCGTGTATAAAGATGCAAAAGAACAAAAAATGAGTGCACCCCTCTGGTTCATTTTGGTGATTATCCCAATGTATGGATTCCTGCTGGCAATCCTCTATGTTATCATCCGGGAGGTCAGGATGCCAATTGAACCACAGAAAACTCCCGTTGATATCCTAAAAGCACGGTTTGCAAAAGGAGAGATAACAGGAGAAGAATACGAAAAGGGAAAAGATGTATTAATGAAATAAAACTTTTTTTGACCTATTAATACACTTTTTATCGGGACACTTTGCAGGTTCCAACCGTAAAGAGAGCCGGGAGTGGTCGACTAAGTCCATACCATTTCTGGCTCCTGTTGGGTAATCCTCCCATGCAAGAATTTATACCGTATCGCACACGCAATCTGGATCAAGGATATTGGTGAGGGACAATGCTCTACCGGAAGATGAAAAAGGCCGCACCGGAACTTTCCATCCTCGGGTTCGGGTGTATGCGGCTCCCCCTGAAGGATAACGGGCTGATTGACGAGGACCAGGCAACCGGGATGCTCCGGTACGCGATCGATCATGGTGTGAATTATATCGATACCGCGTATCCCTATCACAACGGCGAGAGCGAACCGGTTGTCGGGCGGGCACTCACCGGCGGGTATCGCGAAAAGGTGCACCTCGCGACCAAGCTCCCAAGCTGGCTGATCAAGTCCCGGGAGGACATGGACAAGTATCTCGATGAGCAGCTCGCCCGGCTCAGGACCGACTTCATCGATTTTTACCTCGTGCACGGGCTCACACAGCTGTTCTGGGAGAACCTCTCGGCGCTCGGTGTCACGGACTTTCTCGACGATGCCATCGCGGACGGGCGGATCCGTTATGCCGGGTTCTCATTCCATGACAACACGAAGCTCTTCAAGGAGATCGTGAAATCGTATGACTGGACATTTGCCCAGATCCAGTACAATTTCATGGACGAGCACTACCAGGCGGGGACGGAGGGGCTGAAATACGCGGCGAAGAAAGGGCTTGGCATCGTCGTCATGGAGCCGATCCGGGGCGGCCTGCTTGCAAAGGATCTCGCTGGTATACGAGAGATCTGGCAGAAGGCGAAGGTCCAGCACCCGCCCGCCGAATGGGCGCTCCGCTGGGTCTGGAACCATCCGGAAGTGACAGTCGTCCTCTCCGGCATGTCGACGCCAGAGCAGGTCCGGCAGAATGTCGCCCTCGCACAAAGCGGCCTTGCGGACTCGCTGACGAAGAAAGAGCTCGCCCTGTTTTTGAAGGTGAAAAAAGAGTTTGAAAAGCGTATCATGATCCCCTGCACCGGGTGCAAGTACTGCATGCCGTGCCCGCATGGCGTGAGCATCCCGGAGTGCTTCGAGTATTACAACCGCGGGCACATGTACGAGGACGAGGAACAGGCCCGGCAGATCTATTCGATGTTCCTTGGCGGTTTCTTCGACGGCACTTCCGGTTACGCATCGCTCTGCGAGGAATGCGGGGAATGCGAGGAGAAATGCCCCCAGAGCCTCCCGATCCGCGAGAACCTGAAGAAAGTCGCAGCGCATTTCGGGAAATGATGAGGCCGGAACCCTCATCCGTTCAAACACAGTAAAAAAAAGGCAAAAACCGGCCTGAAAACGAAACGGCAGCCGGAGGTATTACCGGGACAACTCCCGGGTCATCTTTGCATGGAGCTCCTCGATGTTCAGCGGGTTGAGTGGTTTGCAGAGGATCTCGTTGACCCGGAGCTTTTTCAGATGTTGCGAGGACGCCGCCTGCATGACCAGCGCTGTATCTGATCCCCTTCCTGTGCCGGCAATAGCGATGATCTTTTCGCCGCTCTTCACATGCCCTGCATCGGTCGCCATGAGCACAATCTCAAAGCAGACCTTGAACCCCTGGCAGAAGCAGCGCAGCAGGTTTGCCATCACCACCGGTATTGTCGATTCGTACAGGTCGGTGGTATGAAAAAGCATCGTGCCGAAGTGAACCACGTGTCCGGCGTCCCGCAATGTCGTTGCCAGTTCCGGCGGGAAGGCATTGACCTCGCGGTGAAAGTCCCACTGGTGGGGGATGACGACCAGCTGCACACCGTCGTTTTTGAAATACTCCATCGCTTTCTTCGCGGTCGCGCCCGTTGTGGACGCGATCACGATCTTCCGGATCCCGAGCTCGTGCGCCCGTCCGCGTGCCAGCCGGAACGCGACGTCCGTGTTCTCCGGGCCGAGGGTTTCAAAGTACGTTACCATGCGTTCCATGACCGGAGTTATGGCAGAAGAAATTGATAAGTGGTATGATCAGGTAGAATACCAGGTTCGCCGGCCGGTCAACACCGGACATGCATGGGCAGTCACCCCGACATTTTTTACGGGTGCCATGGTCGCGGATTAATAAACGAACTCCGAATGTACGTTGGCCGGTTCTGTTGCATCTACGGGACTTAGGTCAAATCAGGAATAAATATTACGAGAAACCATTTTCTTCAAGTCCCGACAACGCAACAGAACCCAGCCGACAAAGACGTAAATATCCCGCGTGCGAAACGGGAGACTGAGTGCAAAAATGACCAATGATTCCATCGTCTTTCACGGCAGCCTGCAGCAGCTGCTGCAGAAGGTGGAGAGCGGCGAGATGATCCCCAAGCTGCAGGCCTCGCATGCCCCCATGTGCAAGTTTTTTACCGCCTACTATGTCATCAGCGGCATCCGCCACGTCGTCCCCCTCGTCCACGGCCCGACCGGATGCCCCCTCTACATGTCCGACTTTGTCAGGACGAGGGAGTGCTGCGAGATCCGGGGCGTCCCGCTCGAACCCACCGCCTGCACCACCCTTGACGAGAGCCACGTCATCTACGGCGGCGAGGGAAAACTGCTGGAGGCAGTGAAGGAGGCATATGCAAAGTACCACCCCGATCTGATTGTGATCCTCTCCTGCTGCTGTTCCGGGATCATCGGCGACGATGTCGAGAGCATTGCCCGCGAGGCGGAGAAGCTGGTCGGCTGCCGGGTGCTGGCGCTCAAGAGCGAGGGGTTCGGCGGCGACTTCCGGAGCGGGTACGAGGACGCGTTCCGGCTCATCATGGACCTGATGGAGCCGCCGGAACAGACGAAGAAGGGAACGGTCAACATCCTCGGTGCACGCTGGGGCCCGACGCCCACGGAGTTCAACTGGGACATGGACGAGATCGAGCGGCTCCTCCTTGAGGTGGGAATAACGGTCAATGCTGTCATTGCCGGGGGGTGCACGGTCGACGAGATCCGGCGGGCACGGGAGGTCGAACTGAACGCCTCGTGGTGTTACGACTGGGGGCAGAAGCTGGGCGACCTGATGCAGGAACGCTTCGGCATCCCTTACAGCAAGACCGGGCAGCCCTACGGGCTTGAGGCTACCAAAGAGTGGCTGCTTGGGGTGGCAACACCGCTTGGGATGGAGAAGAAAGCGCTGGAGGTGATCGAGCGGGAGACCCGGGCGGTGGCACCGGACCTTTTATACCTGAAACAGGCGCTTTCCGGCAAGACCGCCATCATCGAGATATCGGAGTTCCCCGGGCCGATCCGGGCGCTCTCACTGGCACGGATGGCAGAGGACTTTGGCGCCCACCCTGTCGTGATCAACGTCCACCCCTACACGATTAAGGAGCGGATGCCCAGCATAAAATTCCTGTTGGAGACCGGCGTGAACCCGGAGATCATCCTCACAAAAGGCCTGTTCCGGCTCGGGAGTTTCCGGTCGTCGAAGGAGACCGAGGACGAGCTGGAGGCGATTGTCGGTGAATATGACGACCCGATCTTCTTTGGCAACGCCGGCAGGTTCCCGCCCTGCCCTGTGGTGAACTTAACGCTCCTGAACCCGGCGTTCCAGCCCCAGTACGGCTTTCAGGGGATACACAACATCGCCGCACTGGTCCGGCAGGCGCTGGAGAACAAAAACCTCCCGCGCTCGCGCCTGTTCCGGGGGATGCTCTATGGGACAAAGACGAAGTGAGTTACCGTCTGGAACGGAGATCCGTGCCCCTGAAGCGTGCAGCGATCCCTACCTCCGCTGCGCCTTCAACGGCGCCGCCCAGACGGCGCTGGGGGTTGCCGGGTCTGCCCTGCTCGCCCACTCCCCGCAGGGGTGCGAGTACCTTGTGACGAACGCGTTTGCCTCGCAGGAGTGCGACTACATGGAGACCGTCACGCTCTGCACCAAGCTGTGCGTGGACGAGATCGTGCATGGCGGGGAGGAGATCCTTGCCCGTACCATCCGGCAGGCAAAGGAGCTCAAGATCTCCGCCCTGTTCGTGCTCAGTGCGTGCGGGCCAGAGATCGTCGGCGACGACATCGTGGCGGTATGCGAGGCCGTGCAGCCGGAGGTGAAGTTCCGGCTGATCCCCATCGAGTGCGCCGGGTTCCGGGGGTCGCAGTATGACGGCATCGACATCGCGCTTGATACGATCCTCAAAAAACTGGTGAAGAACAGCGGTGAGAAGATCCCCGACTCGGTCTGCCTGATCGCCCCCCACGCGAATGCGAACCCGACATGGATCGCGGATCTGGCATGGGTGAAGCAGGCCCTTTCTGCGATGGGTGTCCGGGTCGTCGCCACGCTGACGCACCGCACGCCGCTTTCCGAGATCGAGAATATCGCATCCGCCGAGACATCCCTCCTGCTGAGCCACGATGCCGGGCAGAAGGCGGCAGAGTACCTTGCTGCCACGTACGGCATTGAGCCGGTCTGCACGGGGATCCCGCTGCCGATCGGCCTGACCAATACCGGGCGCTGGCTGACCGCCCTCGCGGAGCGGTTCGACGCACAGAAAACCGCGGAGACGATGATCGCGGACGGCGAGCGGATGGTGATGGCAACGTGCCGGCGCAAGTGGCCGATGGGGCGGTTCTTCTACCGCACGCCCGCGGCAATTGTCGCCGATGCCACGGTCGGGATCCCGCTCGTCCGGTTTGTCACCGAGGACATGGAGATGACGCCGGCGCTCGTTGCCCTGTACTCCTCGGGGCGCCCGGTCCGGGACCTGCTGGGGCGTGAACTCCGTGATCTCGGGCTCAACCCAAAAGTCGTGTACGGCACGGACGTCTACACCACAAAAAAGAGCCTGGCAGAGATAAAGCCGCGGGTCGTCTTCGGGAGCACGATCGAACGGCACGCTGCACACGGGCTGGGCATACCGTACATCGTCGAGGTGGTGAGAATGATGCGCCAGTTCAGGTTCATCAACCGGGAATACTTCGGGTATACCGGGATTTTAAACCTGTTCGAGTGCGTCCAGA
>CAIULN010000073.1 GCA_903900025.1 uncultured Methanomicrobiales archaeon
CCGAGGGATGATCCGGAATTCTCCCGGGGAAAGCCCCATGGCAGCCGCGTCAACAAGCACCAGGCAGTCAGGCCGGGTTCTCCGTATGATCCCGGTGAAATTCTCCGGTGCGGATCCACAGGAGAGCGAAACCCAGCCTTCCTTCCTGAACTGCCCGGCCACATAGATGCCAGCACCATCGTCCCCGTTCAGCGGGTTGCCGATGCCGAGCAGGATGTTTGTTGCCATGGTCTGATGGTGATCCCGTATCTTTTATTTCAGGCCGTTTGTGGTTTATACCCGAACGACAGTATCTCCGGACGGAGTGTCTGGAGATCCACAGCCACCGCTTCAGCAGGAGTAGGGTTGACATTCATCTGTTTCTGGAATAACGTCTGTGACTGCCAGGTGCCGGCGTTAATGCCAAGTACCCCGCGATAGGTTGTAATTCCACTGACATGGACGTGACCGGTGTGGAGGATCTCAGGAATCGGATCGATGATAAGCCGGTCCTGTCGTCCCGCTGCAATCGGGGTCTTCCGGCCGTACGCGGGGGCGAGGTGCCGGCGGACCAGCATCTCTTCCATCATCTGCCCGCTCTTGTCGTAGCTGGCGCCAGGGATCAGCCCGATCATATCATCGATTGACCTGCCGTGGTACATCAGAACCCTCACACCCTGCAGGTTGACAAGCGCAGGGTTTTCGACGAGGGTACAGTTTTTGGGAAATTTTTTTGTAAAGGCATCCGGAATTACCGGCTGGGGTTCGGCACCACGGACGACGTCATGGTTACCGGGGGAGATGATGATCCGGACACGGGAGGGGAGATCCCGCAGCATCTCACCAAACCGATCGTACTGCTCGTAGATATTTTTGATCAGCAGCTCGTGCTCCTGCCCGGGATAGACCCCGATGCCATCCACAAGGTCACCGGCGATCAGCAGGTACCCCGCGGGGTCATCCTGCAGCCAGTCACAGAACCGGCCCCACTCCTTTTCCAGGAATGTGTTGCTGCCCACATGGATGTCAGAAATAAACACCGCCCTGCCAGCCCGGTCGCTTTTAAAGGGCGTATTATCGATCCGGATATCAGGGCGGTACAGGTGCTCTGCAAAGAAAAGTTTCCCATCGTGGGAGAGCTTCCCCCGCACCCCGATGACCTCGTCATGTATAAGGCGCTCCGCAACAGAAAAGACCGGGCGATCCTTGCGGAAGAGGACTGAAATGGTACCGGTAGGATCTTCAATCGCAGCAATCCGGTGCCCGTTCTGGGTGCTCTTGACCTCAACCACCATGCCAATGATGGTGCACTCTTCCTGCCGGTACCGGGTAGACCGGATGAGCCCTTCAATCGGCATCGCCCCGCACCGGCTCCGGATCATGGTGCCCAGCCGCTGGTACCGGTCCCTGAAATAGTGAATAAAATCAGCAGTCCCGTTGATGCCCCCTGAAGTACCTGCACTGCCACTGACAACGTCAACGGTTGGATCCGCCAGGAAACGGGTCCCGTCGCGCAGCGTATCCAGGCCAGGGATACATTTTGATGTAACGACGACGGTATCGGGTGGCACCTGTGCAATGATACGCTCAAGCAGGTCAGGATTGTCCTGCTCTAAAATGTACTGCACGACATCGGGGTGCACCTGCAGTTTTGTCCGGAGAAACCGCAGGGCAATCTGCTGCGCATCAAGCATGGATAATCATATATTTTCCACAGCAGGGATATAGGATTTCATATGGACACCTGCCCGATTGCCAGAAGCGCCGAATATCCAGAATTGATCTCCTGCTACGGTGCCCGGTTTCCGTGAGTTATTATAAAAATCCGGACAAATGGCGGTCCTTTCAAATGACACCTTGTTAATCAGATCGGCACCCTATATTAACAGAAAAGTCCAACAGGGAGAAGGACAATGGCAGACGGAAATAAAAACCGGTCATTACGAGATTATATCAGTCAGTTCCGTACAAGCGGGCACTGGGCTGTCTCGCTTCTGCGGGATATCCTATGGGTTGTTGCTGTTGTCGGCGGTATCGCCCTTATCCTGTACCTGATCTGCGGCACATGGCCCGCCGTGGTCACTATCGAGTCCCAGAGCATGGACCCCAACATGAAGGTTGGGGATCTGGTCGTCGTGGTCCAGAAAGACCGGTACGGGGATTTCCAGACATGGGGTGAAGGAAAGGTCAGCGGCTACCGGAAGTTCAACGACTACGGGGACGTCATCGTGTACCGCCCGAACGGGGTTTCTAGCAGCAGTATCCCGATCCCGCTTATCTCATCGTCCCCGCACCCGATCATCCATCGCGCGATGATGTGGATTGAGGCAAAGGACATAGCCATAAACATCTCTTCATTTTATACTCCCCATGCAGGGTACATCACAAAAGGTGACCATAACAAAAATATCGATCAGCTCGCAGTGTATCCCGATATCGGGCTTATTGAACCGGTACAAAAGGAATGGGTCATCGGAAAAGCGCTGTTCACGATACCGCTCATCGGGTATCTCCCCCTCCATATCGTCTGGGTGTTGGCCATTATCTTTGTCCTGATGGGACTCCATGAGCTCTATCTCCGTTCACGGGAAAAAGAGACCAATGCATCCGTGAAAAAAACCGGAAAAAAGAAGCGATGAGCTGGTGGAGACGACAAGCAATCCGCGATTTTTTAACACCCGTAATATATTGCCCTCAGAGACGTTCCAGCGCCTGCCGCCCGGTCATTCCCGTGCGGATCCCTCGTCCCATCGCGGATCGGTTCGCTTCCTTGACAATCCCTTTCAGGATATCATCGGTATCAACAATTGACAGCCCGATGGACGGCCTCACCCGTGCAGCAGGGTAACTGAACGAATCGAGTGCCGCAACATCAATGGCTCCGCACCCAACCATCCCCACATCAGTTTTGATGGCGACAAGATTTGCAGGACCAAGAGGAATGACAAAACCCTCCGCCTCCTTTGTTGCCAGCTGGACTTTAATCTGTTCCATAGTTCCTCTGCAGGAATGATTGATTTAAGGCAATAATAATCATGTGCAATGGCGATACGGTACAATTACTTTCACATAAACGCGATATGGTCCGATGAGGACTTTTGAGGGAATCCATGGATAACCACCTGCGGGGACTGCTCAAGGATGTAAAAAACGGGCACCGGCTGACAGAAGAAGGGGCGTTGCAGCTGTTCAGGGTACAGGGCCGTGAAGTCTGGGACGTTGCAGCAGCGGCAGATGTTGTGAGGCAGAAAAAGGTCGGTGATGCGGTGACCTATGTCCTGAACCAGAACATTAACGTCACCAACCTCTGTGTCAATCGTTGCGGGTTCTGCGGGTTCTCGAAAAAACCCGGCGATGACGGGGTCTATTTCTACGAAAAAGAGGAGATTCAGAAGAGAGCGGGGCTTGCAAAATCCCGCAACGTCACCGAGATCTGCACGGTGAGCGGGCTGCACCCGGATTTTACGGCAGAATCCTATGTGAATATCTACCGCTGGATCCTTGAGGCAGCACCCGGTGTCCACCTCCATGCAAGCAACCCGATGGAGGTTGCATATGCAGCTAAAAAAAGCCGGATGAGTACGCGTGAGGTACTTTCTGCCATGAAGGAGGCCGGGCTGGGTTCAATGTGCGGGACGGCAGCGGAGATCCTTGTCGATGGAGTCAGGAAGGTCATCTGCCCCCAGAAAGTCACGACAGCCGAATGGATCCGGATCATCAGGGAGGCGCATGGGCTGGGGATCCCTTCAACTGCCACGATCATGTACGGGCACTGCGAGAGCGAAAAAGACCGGGTACAGCACCTTGCCATCCTCCGAAAGATACAGGACGAAACCGGTGGTTTTACCGAATTCGTGCCGCTCTCGTTCATCCACATGAACACCCCGATATTCAAAGAAGGGCGTGCACATGCTGGTGCAACGGGGAGAGAGGACCTGCTCATGGTCGCTGTCTCGCGCCTGTTCCTTGATAATGTTAAGAATATCCAGGTCTCGTGGGTGAAAGAGGGTGTCAAGATGGCGCAACTCTCGCTGCTTGCGGGTGCAAACGACCTTGGCGGGACGATGTTTGAGGAGAGCATCTCAAAGGGTGCCGGCGCCACCAACACTGATTATCTGGACCCTGCCGAGATGGAGCGGATTGCAAAGGATATTGGCAGGAAACTGGTGCGACGCACCACGCTGTATGAGTTATTTCCCTGATGTTAAAATTTTTTAAAATTGTGCCTGACCCGTGGGGCAATTCATTAATTTCTAATCGTGATGCGGTTTTAACAACCGCACAATCTTGTCCCCGATCTTCTGTGCCTTCAGGACTGCATCCTTGTCCTTTAGCACGTCGCCTGCCTTATAGCCTGTCCCCTTTACCCAGCCAAGGGAAGAGAACTCGTGGGTGCTTAAAAACCCCTCGAGTGTCTGGATGGTCCGGTTTGCGCCTTTTGATGCCTGCACGGCAATCGCGACACCCTTGCGGCCGGAGAGTTTGCGGTCATGGTAGAGCGAGTAGGTGCGGTCGATGAAGTTCTTCAGGTGCCCGCAGACATCGTAGTAGTACGTCGGGGAGCCGATCACCAGCACCTCGCATTCAAGCACACGCTCCATTACGTCTCCCCAGTCATCGTTTTCGATGATGCACCATTTCTTCTCTTTGCATTCCTCACAGCCAAGGCAGGGTAAAATTTTCTTTCCGGCAAGGGATATGAATATGGTTTTGATGCCGGCAGATTCGCACCGCTCGAGAACGAGTCTGATCAGCTGGGTGGTATTGCCTTCCTTGCGCATGCTCCCGGATATTCCCAGCACTTTCATATGGATCACAGGTTGTGTGGTGGGGTTATGATTGTTTTGATGGGATGATGGTCCTGATGCAGGGGGTCAGACCCAGTGTCAGAAATGCTTTGGAGATCTCGTCCAGCGGAACAGAAGGATAAAAGAAGAGGTGTGAATGACATGCACAGTCACTGCACCCGAAGGATGGAACCGGTGCGCCCTGCAGCGTCCCGGCAAGCCTGCACTCGAGATCCTGTCCTGTAATGGCACAAACGACGGAGATCAGGGCAAAGCTGTTGTTGGAAAGAAGGTAATCAATATGCCATTTCGGGCGGCGGTCATGGTTTCTGGCAAGGCTGATGTGGCGCACAACGCGCTGTAACCCGCCGCTTCCCTGTGCCGAGCCGACGTAAACATAAAAGCCGGCGGCAAACGAACGCTGCCCCAGAATGCCAATAGAAACGGTGCATGGACGGTTCCTGAGCACAAGGCAGTAAATTCCCTTATCCATACCCGCTCTTCAACAGCTGGCGGGCGGAAGCGATATGCCCGCTTCCCCCGCTTTCCACGGGTACACCATGTCCCGGGAAGAGTCCTTCCACATCAAGGAGCGAGAGCCGGTCGATCGATCGGGCAAGTTCCGTCCTGCTCCCCCCGATAAAATCGTAGCGCCCGAACCCGCCATCCGTAAAGACCGTGTCCCCGCTGATCAGCACCTGTTCCGGTTCAGCAAAAAGGCAGATGCTCCCCGGTGTATGCCCGGGCGTATGCAGCACGCAAAGCCCGCCGATCACATCGCCCTCCTTTACCATGATCTCCGGAACGATTGCAGGCGAACGTGAACCAAAGTGCATCGAGAGGTTCCGGGCATCATCGAGAAGGCCCGGGGCGTCCAGTTTGTGGATCGCAACGTCCGCACGGCACATGTGGGCGATCTCTTTGACATGTGCGGTGTGGTCGAAATGGCAATGGGTGAGAACGATGGTTGAAATGGTATCTTTATAGGGCTGGATCGCCATCGGTGTCACCCCAGCATCGATGAGGACATCATTAAAAATATATGAGTTCGCGAACAGGGTTCCGCCGGCAATCCACTGGACTGGCATGCACAATAATAAGGATTCGTAACAGATGTTTCTTATGGATTCGCTCATCCGCAGGTGTGCACGGGGTGTTCCGGACGAAGCGGCAGTAGTGGCACGGGCGGAGGGTATCGACCCGGCGCAGATGGCACGGGCAATAACCGCCGGCAGGGTTGCAATCCCGGCAAATTCGAAACGTCAGCACCGGCTCTGTGCAATTGGCGAAGGGTGCCGGGTGAAGGTGAACGTGAACATCGGTACCTCGGGCACCCGGTGCGACCCGGCACTTGAGGTAAAAAAGGCAAAGGCCGCTTTAAACAACGGCGCCGATTCGCTGATGGACCTCTCCACTGGCGGGAACCTTGTCGCAATCCGGAAAAAAATCTTATCACTCGACACAACCGTGGGGACGGTGCCGGTGTATGAGGCAGTCCGGCGGGCAGGAAGTGCAGCGGATGTCGATGCTGATCTCCTGTTTAAGGTTATCCGCGAACACTGCAGGCAGGGTGTTGACTTCCTGACCCTTCACTGTGGCGTGAACCGGGAGGCACTCGCCGCCCTGAGAGCCGACCCGCGCCTGATGGGGGTTGTCAGCCGCGGCGGGGTTTTCCACTGCGCCATGATGGTCCAGCGGGGCGAGGAGAACCCGTTGTTTTCTGAATATGATTACCTGCTGGAGATCCTCTCAGAATATGGCGTCACGATCAGCCTCGGGGACGGCATGCGGCCGGGCTGCCTGCAGGACGCAGAGAAACGTGCAAAATCGGTGGAGTACGTGACACTCGGGGGTCTGGCGAAGCGGGCGCTTGTGGCGGGAGTGCAGCGGATGATCGAAGGCCCCGGTCATATGCCGCTCGATCAGGTGGCCTACAACGTCCGCATGATCAAGGAGATCACCGACCACGCGCCGCTCTATCTGCTCGGACCCATTGTCACTGATATTGCACCGGGTTACGATCACGTGGTCTCAACCATCGGAGGAGCAGTCGCCTGCATGCACGGTGCTGACTTCCTCTGCATGGTCTCCCCAAGCGAGCACCTCGCCCTCCCGCTGGTTGAGGATATCGTGGAAGGGACCCGGGTCACGAAGATCGCGGCACACATCGGCGACACTGTCCGCCGCCCGGAAGGCTACCGCATGGAACGCGAGGTGCAGATGGCGGATGCACGCCGGCGGCTGGACTGGGCTGAGCAGTTCCGGCTCGCCCTCTACGGTGAGCATGCAAAGAAGATCCACTGCCGCGACGGCGATATGGAGACCTGTTCGATGTGCGGGGATCTCTGTGCCGTAAAGATGATCAGGGAACTGTTTGAGGGGAACGGGGAGAAAAATTAACCGGGTGGTGTTTTATTTATCATCCCCGGGGCACGCTCCCCGCCCCCGTAGTTCCTGACGTGCCTCCATGCCCGGTGGAGCCGGTTGAACTCCTTTTTTCTCTCATCATAGATCTCCATCGTTTCCCTGTCGTACAGTTTTCTGTCGTCACCGACCGGGCAGACCTTGATGCAGAACCCGCATGGTGAGACGTAGTGCCGCAGGAGTTCCTCTGACCGGCTGGCACATGCCCGCTTGTCGGTCAGCCCGTCCGGGTAATCGTTCCCGGGAAGGGCGTGTACCGGGCAGATCCTGGCACACCGCATGCAGCGGATGCAGAGCGGGTCCTCAAGCACGGGATCCGGGGGGATCTCTGCGGCAGTAAATACTGATGTGAACCGCACTCTCGGCCCGAACCGGGGTGTGAGCAGGACGTTGTTCACCCCGAAGGTACCGAGGCCGGCAAGGAATGCGGCGTGGCGGTGCGAGAAGAACGCAACCGGTCTCTCTATCAGGACACTGATGTGACCGTACCCGTCCCGGGGGAGGGCAACTGAAGGGTATCCTTTGGCATTGAGGAAAGCGGCGATCCGGTACGCATTGATGTCCAGGAGGGTATTGACCGTACGGTATTCTTCATGGTACCAGATCGATGGCGATGTCTCCACAGCAGGCAGGCTGACCGGCATGCCAATCACGATCACGGTTTTTGTCTCCGGAACGATGGATGCCGGGTGGAACTCCTCCGGAACCCAGGGCTCAAAGTGCGGGATTTCCCAGCGCTCTGCAGGTGCACAACCGAGCAGGGGAATGCTGAGGGTGGAACAGAGGCGCCGGATCCCGCGCTTCAGCCGGCTGCTCATGGATTGAGCTTGGCACGGGGAGCGATAAAGTGATGTGCTTATTGGCCTGAGGGGAAACGACCGTCATTGGTCAGTCGGCTGGCACATCCATAAAAAAGGAAAAATGGGAAAAACAATCGTATATCCAACCGGGATCATTGGATTACTGCAACTTCAGGATCCTGATCGCCAGCCACGCCGCATTCTCCCCGTTGTCCACGCCGACGCATGCGACCGGAACCCCCTTTGGCATCTGGGCAATCGCGAGGAGGGCATCGAGCCCGTTGAGTGTCCCGCTGACCGGTACACCGATGACCGGCTTATCGGTCTTTGAAGCAATCACGCCAGGCAGGGCAGCGGAGAGTCCGGCAATCGCGATAAACACCTTCACCCCGCTCTTCTTGATATACGCGTCCAGCTTGTCCGGGTCCCGGTGGGCGGAGATCACCTGGGCATCATACGACACCCTGTTCTCGTCAAGGACCTTTTTCACTTTTTCTGTGATCGCGCTATCCGATGTGGACCCGGAAATAATCGCTACGTCTGCCATGTCTGCCATCCAAACTTATATCCCGTTTCTTTAAATATACTATGGGCAGATCCACATGGAAAAAGAACAACTGCTGATGCTGCCGGGCCCCGTCCCGATGCCGGAAAGGGTCCGGTACGCCATGATGCGTCAGGCCATCAACCACCGGAGCGCAGAATTCGGTGCGGTCTATGCAGACTGCGTGCGGGTGTTAAAGTCCGTTTTTGGAACCGCAAACGACCTTTTTGTGATCAGCGGATCCGGCACTGCCGGCATGGAGGCCGCGGTTGCTAACTTCGGGCGTGACAGGGAGATTGCCTGCCTCGTCAACGGCAAATTCGGCGAGCGGCTCTTCAAGATCAGCCAGCGCTATGGAAAAGCACACGAGGTTGCATCAGAGTGGGGTACGCCGCTCAACCTTGAAGCCCTTGAGGGCCGGCTCGAGCAGGGTGCAGAGGTGGTAACCCTCGTCCATAACGAGACGTCGGCAGGGATCAAGAACCCGGCACAGGAAGTGGGCAGGCTCGCCCGGAAGCACGATGCACTCTTCGTGATGGACGGCATCACCTCAATCGGCGGGGATGTGGTGGAAGCAGACAGCTGGGGCGTGGATGTTGCCATCGTGGGATCCCAGAAGTGCCTCGCCGCCCCGGCTGGCCTTGCTGCCGTCTCTGTGAGCAGCAAGGCATGGGAGAGGCTCTGTAAAAATCCGCCCTATTACCTTGACCTTGCCGCATACAAGAAAAGTGCGGGCGGCACCCCGATGGAAACACCGTACACCCCGGCAGTCCCGCTCTTTCTGGCACTGCGGGAAGCATGCCTCATGGTTGAGGAAGAGGGGATCTCCAACCGGATCGCACGGCACCGGAGGATGGCAGGCGCAGTACGGGCAGCAGCAGGGGCGTGGGGGCTTTCCCTGTTCCCGACGATCGATGGAAGGCACGAGTATTCCAATACCGTCACCGCCATCTCGTATCCCGCAGGTGTCAGGGACAGCGAGATGCGGGACATCATAAAGAAGATGGGCATCATCATCGCCGGTGGGCAGGACCACCTGAAAGGGAAGATCTTCCGGATCGGGAGCATGGGTGCAATCGGTGCACCGGAGATCCTTGCCACGGTTGCGGCAACGCAGTACGCGCTGACGAAGCTGGGGTATAAGGTGCAGGGTGACGGGGTGCAGGCAGCCAGTGAGGTACTTGGATGAGAGTGGGAGTCGCCGATACCACATTCTCACGCGTCAACATGGGAGCCTATGCCATCGATGAGTTAAAAAAGCACGCGAGCGTTGCGATTGAGCGCGTGACGGTGCCCGGTATCAAGGATCTGCCGGTTGCCTGCAAGAAACTGATCGAGGAGCGGCGGTGCGATATTGTCATGGCGCTGGGAATGCCCGGGGGGCAGGAGAAAGACCGGCTCTGCGCACACGAGGCCTCGCAGGGGCTCATCATGTGCCAGCTGATGACAAATACCCACATCATCGAGGTCTTTGTCCACGAGGACGAGGCAAAGGACGAACGCGAGCTTGCATGGCTTGCAGAACAACGCACAAGGGAGCATGCAGTCAACGCAGTGAAGCTCGTCCTGCACCCCCGGGACCTGGAGAAGGATGCCGGCACCGGCCAGCGGCAGGGTTTTGCCGATGCCGGGCCTGCACGGCGGTAAGGAAGGAGAGTATGAGTTTATCTTGTCCAACATTACAAGATGATCAGTGAGCAGTGAGCTTATGGCGATAAAACTGGGATTTGTGGTTGCGGAATTCAACCGTGACATCACCTACATGATGGAGATCGAGGGAAGGGAGCACGCGGCATTTCTCGGGGCCCAGGTGACCGAATGCATCTATGTTCCGGGCGCATATGACATGCCGCTTGCGATAAAAAAGATGCTGCAGGCGGGAAAGGTGGATGCGGTTGTCACCATCGGCTGTGTTATTGAAGGCGCAACGCAGCATGACGATATCGTGGTCCAGCATGCTGCCCGGAAGATCATCGACCTCTCGCTTGAATTCGGCAAGCCGGTAACACTCGGTATCTCAGGGCCCGGGATGACACGCCTCGAGGCGAACGAGCGGATCGATTATGCAAAGCGTGCGGTCGAGTCAGCGATCAAGCTTGTCCAGCGATTGAAATGAGGCAGTTATCGGAAAAAATTTCCGAAATTGCACCCTCCGCCACCCTTGAAATTGCCGACCGGGCAAAGAAGATGCAGCGGGAGGGCACCGATGTCATCAGCCTCTCTATCGGAGAGCCTGATTTTGATACTCCCCTGCATATCAGGGATGCCTGCATCGATGCCCTGAACCGGGGTGAGACTCATTACGCTCCCAGCAACGGGATTCCGGAACTTCTTGCCGCAATCTGTGAAAAGATCACCGGCGAGAACCATTTCCCCTGCAGGCCGGAACAGGTAATCGTCGCCTGCGGTGCAAAGGACGCGATATACGAGGCGATGGAGGCGGTCATCAACCCCGGTGATGAAACGATCATTCTCACCCCGGCATGGGTCTCGTACGAACCCTGCGTCCTCATCGCCGGCGGAAAAGCTGTTTTTCACCCGTTGAATACCAAAACCTTCCAGCTGGACGACTCAGTTCTGGAACGGGTAAACAAAAAGACCAAGATGATGGTCGTTAACTCGCCATCCAACCCGTCGGGAGCTGTTTTTGACCAGAGATCGATGAAACTGGTTGCCGATCTCTGCCAGGATAACGATCTCTATGCGATGTCCGACGAGATCTACGAGAAACTGGTCTATGGAAAGAAGCATATCGCGCTCGCGAGTATCGGTGACATGGCGCAGCGCACGATCACCATCAACGGCTTCTCCAAATCCTATGCGATGACCGGCTGGAGGCTCGGGTATGCCGTCGCCCCGGTTGAGATCATACGGGAGATGTCCAAGGTGCAGCAGCACTCGGTAAGCCAGGCGACAACGTTTGCGATGTGGGGTGGTGTTGCGGCGCTGAACGGGGACCAGACGTGCGTTGAGGAGATGCGGCAGGAGTTCGACCGGCGGAGAAAATACATCATTCCCGAGCTGAACAGCATGGGGTACGAAACCGCACCCGCAGACGGGGCATTCTACGCTTTTGTCAAAGTCGCAGGTGACGATATGGAGATCGCTTCCCGGTGGCTCGAGAAGGCGCATGTTGCAGCGACACCGGGTACCGCATTCTACGCGCCGGGCTGGATCCGCTTGTCGTACGCTACGTCCATGGAGAAGCTGAAAGACGCGATGGGGCGGATCAGAAAGATTAGCGGGAAATAATTATTCATATTTCAACCGGCACTTTTTTTTATCAGATTGTTCGGACCCACATAACGAAGTCCGATACTATAACGCAAACCGGCAGATCGGAGAACAGATTACGTTCCGGTGTCCTGACGGCGGGCATATCCAGAACGTGATCGAGACCTGGGCAGACGGCGTATCGGCGCTCGCTTAGGTGATCGTCATGGTGGATAACGAGATCCTCATCATGGCAGCTTTCCTCGGAAGCGGCCTGCTCACCTACGTGATCATCCCCGGGCTCCTCGTCGTGTGGGACCGGGTTCTCGATCACATGGAAGGATCGAATGGCAATAAGCCATGAGATGGAGAAGAACAACGTTCTTCGATTTGTTGAGGGTCGGCGACCCGAAACACGAGAAGCCCTACGGCTTCGAAGTGGCAACCAGAACAAAAAAGTCTGAACGGCAGGGGTAAGATTCCCCTGCCACCTCTCTTCTTCAGTGATATCCACCCGGATTAAAATTCAGATAACACTGTTTTTGTTGAAACCATATAAAAAAAAACAGGAATAGGAATGAACGATCGGTTGAGAGAGCAGAATCTTATCCTGCCTTCTTCCACCACACCTTCGCCAGCGTCGAATCCCCGGAGATCACAACCTCATCCCCTTCAATCCGGATCAGCGGTGCAAGGTACTTGTCAAGCACCCGCCGCTGCTTTGGGGTCCTGACCGCAAACCGGCGCCGGAAGAACGCGAGCATCTCCTTTTTTGTAGTAAAACGGTACTCTTTGTCCAGCAATAACATCTCGACATTCGGATAGATGCCCATCTGGTACAAGACGTTGAAGAGGCAGTCGGCTTTGGGCCCGGGATGGTATGTCCCGCCATGCAGCTCAGGCCAGAGGTCGAGATACATCCGCTCCCAGAACGGCGGGTCAGCAAACCAGAAGAGGTAGACATACCGAGACGACGCGGCATCCATCTTTGCCAGCGATTCCCGTATGTCTTCCATGGTCAGCGACAGTGATGCGACTACGATATCATACTGCCCGTCGAGATCAGCGGAGGGGTCGATCTCTTCCCAGCGTTTCTGTATGCAGGTGATGTTGTGAATCCCCTCCATTTTCATGTTCTCGTACAGGAGATCGACCATCCCTTTGCCGGGCTCAATTGCAGTGATTTCCTTAACGAGCGGGGCAAGGGGAAGGGCGAGTGTTCCCGGCCCGGCACCGATGTCAAGGACCCGGAACGATTTTTTAAGAGGGAGTCCTGCAATGGTGGTCTTCACCCGCGAATCATACTCGCTGCGGGAGGAGGTGTCGTACCGCTCGGCATTCTCCGTCTTGTCCCAGTTATGCGAAGGATCATCGAAGTGTTTCGACGCCTCGTGCCGAAGCTGCCGCGCCTTCCAGATCTCGTTCCAGTCCGGATCAAAGGGTGGAGGATTGGGTACCGGGCTCATAGGATTCAGTATGTACGCAACCGGTTAAAAGGTTCCGTTAAAAACAAAAATTATGGTTTATTGATTGCACTCACTCGTGCCTGAGCGCATCGATCGGGCTGAGGTTTGCCGCCCGCCATGCTGGGTAGATGCCGCAGATCAGGCAGACAACGATACCGAAACTGACCCCGTACACAATATTAACAAGGCTGGAGGGGACAAACAGGTATTTCGTGGTCTGTAGCATCATGCTGCTGATGGCATATCCTCCAAGGAGACTCAGCGCTCCCCCGATAAGGCTCCCTACAACACCGAGGATCACCGCTTCATAGAGAAACATCGACATAACCTCTTTTCGTTGTGCCCCGATGCTGCGCATGATGCCGATCTCCTTGATCCGTTCGGTGACCGACATCATCATGATATTGAGGATGGATACACCTGCGACGATCATCGAAATCCCGCCAATGGCAGAAACGAACGTTGTGATCTGCCCGAATGCCGCAAAGATGGTCTCCATGGTCTTGCGTGTATCCAGCACGTCAACGATCTTGTCCCGCTTGTTCATCTGGTTCTCGATCGCCGTCTTGACGGACGCAAGGTCATCGAGGTTCTTCACTTTGACGACGACCTTGTCGTAATCGTCGCGGTTGTAGGCATTGTCAAACCAGTCCCTGGTGGCGACAACTGCAGAATCGGTGCTGACATCAAACGCCATTCCGCGCTCTTCGATAATGCCGGTGACCCGCAGGGTCCCCTTGTCACCCTCGGCACCGATCGTAATCCGGGATCCGACCTTGATGTTGTTGTCATCAGCAAATTTCGAGCCCACAAGGCACCCGGAATTTGCCCGGCTGTAACCCCCCTCTCTCAGTTTCAGAAGGTCGGGAACGTCATCGGGGTTCATGCCGTAGATCGTAGCGACAATATCGTCTTTCCCAACGCCAAGTGTCATGCGATCCGACGTCTGGAGGATCGGTATCGCGACGTTCGGCACGGAAGCGCGTTGTATCTGCTGGAAATTCTGCTCTGTGATCGTGAGGGCTGACGGTCCCCCGCCCATACCCCCTCCAAACCCGCGGGCGCTCCCGCCTCCGACATGCGGGGTTACGATCACGCTGTCACCCACGGTTCTCAGGCTGTCAGACACGGCAAGGACCATGCTGTTGCCCAGAATCCCCATGGAGGCAATCGCGACAACCCCGATTACAATCCCCAGCATCGCGAGGGTTGAGCGGAGCAGGTGGAGCCGGATATTCCTTTTTGCGATCTCCCAGAAGATCATGTTACGATCCTCCCATCGGCAATTTTAATGATCCGTTGTGAATATCGTGCATTGTTGGGGTCATGCGTGACCATGATAATGGTGGTGCCGTTCCGGTTGAGTTCGGTCATCAGCTCCATGATGCCGGCACCGGTCTTTGAATCAAGGTTCCCCGTCGGTTCATCACAGAGCAGGATGTCCGGGTCGTTGATGAGCGCCCGTGCGATCGCGACCCGCTGCTGCTGCCCGCCGGAGAGTTCCATGGGCGTGTGGGTAAAGAGCTCGTCATCCAGCTGGACCGAGCGGAGGACTGCACGCCCTTTCGCCGGATCGACCGCTCTCTGTGATTTCAGCATCATCGGGAAAATCACATTTTCAAGGGTATTTAACAGCGGGAACAGGTTGAAATACTGAAAGATGAAACCGATCCGGTCTCTGCGGAGATTGGTCAGCTCGCTATCCGACATGTCGCCGGTACGGGTGCCACTGATATAGATATCGCCGGACGTTGGCGTGTCAAGGCACCCCATCAGGTTCAAAAGCGTTGACTTTCCGGAACCCGAAGGCCCCATGACCGAGATGAATTCCCCACGTTCAACCTGGAAAGAGACGCGATCAAGTGCGGTGACATCACCTGCGGGAAGCGGGTACACTTTGACCACGTCCCGGAACATCATGACGGGCTGGTCGTCCATACGGGCGGTCACTTTTTGTTCCTTCTCAGGTAGAAAGCCCAGCCACCGACAAACACGGCAAGGATGATTACCACGGCGAGGATGGGAAGGAGCGGCAGACCGTTTGTCTGCGAATTGTTGGCAGGAATTGAAACTTTCACGTCGTACGTGGATGTGATGATATTGCCATCCGCGTCCTTGTATAACAACTGGAGCGGAATGCTTGTGCCATTCTCACCGGAAAACGTCACTTCAAAGCTGCCGAAATCATCGGGCTTCAGGGCGCCGACAACGTATGTCCTGTACGGGTCCTGCGGAATTGCCGGTGGAAGGGTGGTGACCATGACCGCGTTTGCCGTCTCCAGCCCTGCATTGGTCACATCCCCGGTGACATGATAGATGCCGGCATCAGATTTTATCTGGATATTGCTGACAACCGGGTTTGCCTGTTTCTTATCGGTACCAAATACAATCGGAAGATCTGTGGTCACTTTGTGGATATTGTCGCCATTCGCATAATGCACCGTGGTTACAAGCGTGGTCGGTTGATCCGGTGTTATCGCAACGTTCACAGTCTTGTTGGCGCCCCAACCAAGTTCCCCGATAAAAATTTTCGATGGCGTGGAAGTGATGCCGGTACCGGAAATCTCGAGAAGGACACTGTACACATCATTTTTTCGTGGATTTGCCACCTGAACGTTCATGGTCTTTTTCCGCCCCTGAGTAAATGCATCGGGTTTGTCAAGGATCGTCACGACAAGCGGCGTATTATCGATCTGGACCATTGTTTTGTACCAAAGGTTGTCAGCATCACGGAAACTTAAGGAAAATGTCGGGTAATACGTCCCGTCCCTTCCATCGGCTTCAACGGAAAAAGTGAACGTTTGTGTTTTGCCCGGACCAATATTCGATGAATAATCATACGATCCGCTTATCAGCTTGATATTGTTATCAATGTCAGAAAATGTAGCGTGATTTACCACGACTCCCTGATCGGTGTTGCCGTTTGTCACGTCAAAGGTGACCGTACCAACGTCACCGGTAAAAAAAACCGCGGGATCATAGGTCACACTGGAAACATACACCTTCCCAGCAGCGACGATCGATTCAGGGGTTCCGTAGGCACTCGCTGCGATCGTCATCGTGCCAAGGAACAGGCACAGGGCGATGATTGGAATAATTAAGGTTTTTTTCATTCAGATCACGGTCATCATGTAAAGATAATAAATACTATACCCGACAACAGGCACACTGACACAGATGGCAGCGTCCCGCAGAGAGAGCATTCGTGCGTGCTTCAGGCCGAATATCCAGATATTTGCACTCAATACCAGAAAAACAATCGATATGATGGATGTTATCTGGATTAATGCCATCATTGCAGGATCATGCATGAGTGCTCTCGTCGCTTCCTGAATGAGCTGGGGATCCTGAATCGCAGCTGTGGAGAGTGTTGGGACTTTCACCTTCGGGATATACAAATAAGCGACAATGGCGTTGATGATGATCCCAACAACCTGCGGGAGATATCCATACCCGACGATTTCCATGGTCCTTTTAAACGAGCCCTTCCCTTTGAACACGGTGGATATGGCAAAGGTCACACCCGACCACCATAGTACCCATAAAATAACGGTGAATAAAAGGGCTCCGAAGAAGGCGGAGAGCACAATGATGGTCTCCATGCCGGGCATGATGCCTGCCATCATCGTAGCGGTCAATCCACCGACCAGGCAGGCGTACGCTCCCGCGGCAATCCCTGCCGCAAGGATAATCATGGCAGGTCTCCGGAGGCTCTCTTTTTTTGTTATCAGATCCTGAAAGAACGCGTCGGGCGTAAGGAAAAGATAAGCGAATGAATGTCTCATGCAGATACCCCCTATTGATCCATGTTGGTCTTTTGTTGTTGTTATAAAGACAACGTGGTCTAATGTTGAATCCCCTCATTTATATCCTTGCTGAGGAAGGGAATCGGGGAGCGTCCCCCGGACCGACAATGAAGGAATTCTTTTAGGCTCATAGGGACCGGAATATCGCCGATGTGATTGATACCTGAAGCTGGTGAATGCACCGACAACCCACGATCGGGAAATTATTTCGTGGCGTCATTCTGTGACCACTACCCTAAAATGTATTAATATAAACATTGAATTTAAAATTTGTTCAATAAAGTATATATTTGTACAGTCAAATAATAGTTTATGCAAACCAAGATCCTGCTCGATGAGGAGCAGATGCCCAAAAAGTGGTATAACATCCAGGCAGATCTGCCCACTCCGCTTGACCCGCCGCTTCATCCACAGACCAAGAAACCGATCGGTCCGGATGATCTGGCAGCAATTTTCCCCATGGAGCTGATCAAACAGGAGGTCAGCACCCAGCGCTCTATTGACATCCCTGCAGATGTGCAGGATGTGCTGCGGCTCTGGAGACCAAGCCCGCTCTACCGTGCCCACCGGCTGGAAAAGCACCTGAAAACACCGGCGAAGATTTATTACAAGTGGGAAGGAGTGAGCCCGGCGGGGAGCCACAAGCCCAACACCTCGGTTCCGCAGGCATACTACAACATGAAGCAGGGTGTCGAGCGCCTCGCCACCGAGACCGGCGCGGGGCAGTGGGGATCCGCGCTCGCATTTGCCACGATGTTGTATGGCCTGAAATGCACCATTTACATGGTCCGCTCGAGCTATACGCAAAAACCGTACCGGAAATCGATGATGCAGGTCTGGGGAGCTGAGTGCATACCCAGTCCCAGCACCACGACAAAATCCGGGCAGGCAATGCTGGCAAAGGACCCCGAGACCCCGGGAAGCCTTGGCATGGCAATATCGGAAGCGGTGGAAGATGCCGCGAGCCACAGCAACACCAACTACTCGTTGGGATCGGTGTTGAACCATGTCTGCCTCCACCAGACCGTGATGGGGCTGGAAGCGCGAGAGCAGCTGGCGATGGTGGATGACTACCCGGATGTGGTGATCGGGTGCGTCGGCGGCGGCTCCAACTTTGCAGGAATCTCGTTCCCGTTCGCGGGGGACAAACTGACAGGAAAGCACAGGGATACCGATCTTATCGGCGTGGAACCGGCATCCTGCCCGACACTGACCAAAGGGCTGTACACCTACGACCTCGCCGATGAAGCCGGGTATACTCCGCTCCTTAAGATGTTCACGCTGGGCCATGACTTTGTCCCCCCCTCTATCCACGCAGGAGGTCTCCGCTACCATGGGGACTCCCCGATCGTCTCACGCCTCGTTCATGACGGGGTGATGCGCGGGATATCCTACCACCAGAGCGAGGTCTTTGATGCCGCCCAGACGTTCTCCCGGACAGAAGGGATCATCGTCGCACCTGAAACCTCCCACGCAGTGAAAGGAGCCATCGATGAGGCGCTGAAATGCAAAAAGAGCGGTGAGAAAAAGACCATCCTGTTCAACTGCTCGGGGCACGGCAACTTCGATATGTCAGCGTATGATGCATACTACGCGGGCACACTGGTGGACTACGAGTATCCGGACGAGCTGATCAAAGAGTCACTCGCACGGATCCCAAAAGTCCCCTGAATACACTCTTTTTTTATGCGACAGATCGGCTTCCTCGTCAATCCTTTTGCGGGGATGGGGGGAGCAGTCGGCCTCAAAGGAACAGACGGCCTCCTTGAAGAAGCTAAGAAGAGGGGGGCAGTCCCCCTGGCACCGGCACGAGCGTTGGCAGCGCTCCGTCTGCTCCGGGGTTCTGATATCCATTTTCTCACCTGCTCCGGATCCATGGGTGAGGATGAAATGAAGGAAGCAGGAATAACCACGTACTCGGTTGAGTATAAGGCTCCGGAAATGACGGGTGCAGACGATACCAGGAATGCCTGCAGGATCTTTCTTGGCCATGCGGTCGATGCGATCGTTTTCTGCGGAGGTGACGGGACAGCACGGGATGTATACGATATCGTGGGTACTCATGTTTCCGTCCTCGGTATTCCTGCTGGTGTCAAAATGTATTCCGGGGTCTTTGCGATCACCCCGGCCGCAGCAGCGGAGATCCTCAATACGGCCGGGGAGGTCGGAGTGAGGGATGCAGAGGTGGTCGATGTGGATGAGGAAGCATACCGGCACGGGCACCTCCGCACCACGCTGTACGGGTATGCAAGGACACCCTACATTCCCGAACGGGTCGCAAGTTCAAAACAGGTCTTTGAGCAGCCCGATGAGGAGCGGGCAAAAGCAGAGATTGCCCAGTTTATTGCAGAAGTGATAGACGGGACCCCTGAGGTGCTCACCCTCCTTGGCCCCGGGACGACAACAGCAAAGATTGCACAAGTCCTTGGCATAAAAAAGACCCTGCTCGGGTTCGATGCGATCCGGGGACGGGAACTGGTTGCCGCCGACCTCAATGAGGGGGGCATTCTTGCCCTTATCAACGATGAAAAAAAATGGAGGCTGATTATCAGCATCATCGGCTCCCAGGGGTTTGTATTGGGCAGGGGGACACAGCAGGTGAGCGCAGACATCATCAGAAAGACCGGCATAAAAAATATTATCGTTGTTGCGACCCCGTACAAGCTCTCCCATACCCCCGTCCTCTATATCGATACCGGCGATTCAGCGCTCAATGCCTCATTCGGTGATCACATCCAGGTAATCTCAGGCTACCGGATTGCACAGAGGAAGAGACTTTTCCAGCCGGATTATTAAGAAAAGATCAGAGCGAATTGTACATTTTTTATCTTGCCAACGAAACTGCTTCGCTTCAGACGACCTTGGCATCATTCCACATGCCGGCACGGCCTTATATTCACGGGTGCTGAAGGAATGATATGGGCATCGTAATCAGGAAGTTTCAGGACCCGGATTTCAACGCAATTGTAGGTCTCGAACAGAGTGAGAAGCGGAACCGGTACGGGGCTGCGGTCTTCGTGCGGCAATCCGCGGCACTCTATCCACAGACCTTCCTTGTCGCCGACCATGACGGAACAGCAATCGGTTATGCCATTGGTGCACAGGTGCAGGAGGATACAACCTCTGCATGGGTACTCAGGCTCAGTGTCGGACAGCTCTATCAGGGTGAGGGTACAGGGACGGCGCTCATCTCGCGGCTGATCGCAGAACTCGCCGCCCGCCAGGTTCAAAATATTTTCCTGTCGGTTGCACCCGCTAACATCGCCGCAAAAAAGATCTACGGGCAGATCGGTTTTGTAAAAGTCGCCCACAAGTCCGGGTATTTCTGTGAAGGCGAGGACCGGGACATCATGCGGTATCTGGTGGACAGGTAAAGATAACCCCGTGAAATTTGAGAATGCGTGCGGGCAGTAATATCATCGAAGACCAAACGTTCCAGATTTATTGGTCTTCTCAAATGATGTTGAACGCAATAAATTCCATTGAGGTAAAATGGCATTTTACAAATGCCACGGTGTGAATAATGGTGCGTTCCACACCATACAATGAAAAATGATTATGCCTGTTGTGGTGCCTTTGGTGGTTTCAGCAGGGCGAAAGCGATCACAAGACCGATGACTGCAAGGACAAGAACGTAGGGAAATACTCCAAGATACGACCCGCTTGAGGTTTTAATGAACCCGGCGAGCTGGGGTCCTGCAATTCCGCCGGCACCATAGGCGAGGAATAATACACCATAACACCGCGGATAATCACAGGTGCCAAAATAACTCCCGCAGGCAGTCGGTGCGATGGCGAGCCAGCCGCCAAGGCAGCCCCAGAGGATGACAAAGACAAGGATATATACCGGTACACTCGGGATCTGCCATATGAGGAGTGATGCGAACGCGATCAGGATGAAGGATAGCATGGCAGTATTCCGGGGGGTCAGCTTGTCTGTAAGGGTACCAAAGACCGGGCGCCCAAAGCCGTTGAAGACTGCAAAGGCGCCAACGAGCATCGTGGCAAGTCCGGCCTCAACACCGACATCGACGCCCACGGGCTTTGCAATGCCAATCGCCATGAGCCCGGCAAGACAGCCGATGAAGTAGCATGCCCAGAGCCCGTAGAACGTGGAGGTTTTGAGCATCTGTTCGCGTTTGAATTCGCAGGTCACTGCCTGACCGACTACCGGGGCAGGAGGTGTCCATCCGGCGGGTCTCCACCCGGTCTGCGGAAATTTCAAGGGCAATGCAAGCACGACGATCAGGACAATGAATGCAATACCGAAGATCCTGAACGTGTTCATTACCCCGGAAGCACCGATGAGGTATCCTGCAATGTTGGCAGTCAGGACCGCTGAGAATCCGAACCCGAGCAGCGTGAGCCCGACCGCAAGCCCACGACGGTCGGGGAACCAGCGTGCGGCAACTGCAACGGGCACACCGTACGCGATCCCTACACCGGTTCCCGCGATCACCCCATAGAAAAGGTAGAGCCACTGGACGGATCCGGCGAACGACGAGAGAAGCCAACCGAGCCCCGTGAGGATTCCACCGATAATGGTCACCTTCCGCGGACCGAGCTGCTCGATGTACTTGCCTGTCAGCGGCATGGCGATGGCAAAGAATGCTAAAAAGACAGAAAAGGGGAGGAGAATCTCATTTGCGGTCACCGACTGACCCAACGTTTTGGTAAAATAGTTCGTAAGCGGTTGTACAAAGACGCTCCACGAATAGATTGACCCAAGACAGAGGTTGATGATCATTCCCAGCAAGACGAGGATCCAGCGCCCTTTTTCAGAGTCCATTCCAAAGATTTTTTCAACAGTACCTTCACTCATTTCACACACTCCACCATGATCAGAAAATTACAGGTTGATTTTTTTTTTGAATTCCGCGGCTCTCATAAAAAATGGGTTTTTACTCTTCCAGCGTCGATATGTCACCGGGATCGATCCCCATTTCTTTTGCCTTGAGCACCCGCCGCATGATCTTGCCACTGCGGGTCTTTGGCAGCTTATCAACAAATTCAATCTCGTGAGGCACCGCAATCGGGCCAAGTGTGGTCCGTACATGGTGGATAAGGTCCTGAATAAGGTTGTCACTCGCATGGAATCCCACGCGAAGGATGACAAATGCCTTGATCGAGTTCCCTTTCACCGGATCCGGCTTGCCAATCACGGCGGCTTCCGCCACTGCCTTATGGGATACGAGCGCACTCTCCACTTCCGCGGTGCCGATATTGTGACCGGAAACAATGATAATGTCGTCAGCACGCCCGAGAATCATGATGTAGCCGTCTTTCCCCTTGACCGCAAGGTCGCCCGCAGTATAATAGTTGTCGATGGTGTACCAGTACTTCCGGTACCGTTCATCATCCTTATACAACGTGCGCAGCATGGCTGGCCATGGGGATTTGATCACAAGGAACCCCATGGTGTTCGGCGGGGTGGGATTTCCGGATTTATCCACGACATCTGCGGTGACACCGGGAATGGGTTTTCCGGCAAATCCCGGGCGCATCTTTTCGCCAATCATGGTGGTGATCAACAGCATTCCTGTCTCCGTCTGCCACCAGGTATCGACAATGGGGCACCTGTCTTTTCCGATTACATGATAGTACCACTCAAATGCTTCAGGGTTCAATGGCTCACCGACAGAACCGATGATACGCAGGGATTTTAAATTATATTTGTTGGGCCAGCTCTCGCCCACCTTCATGAACGTACGGATGGCGGTTGGTGCAGTGTATAATATCGTGATCTTCTGCTCCTGGATAAGATTCCACCAGCTGCCGGCATCGGGATAATCGGGAGTGAGCTCGGTAATGAACACCGTGGCGCCGACAGCAAGCGGTCCGTAGATGATATAACTGTGCCCGGTAACCCAGCCCGGATCAGCAGTACACCAGAAAATGTCGTTGTCCTTGATATCAAAGACATATTTGCTCGTGTAATGTGTCCCGACCATGTACCCGCCACAGGTATGTACAACACCTTTTGGTTTTCCCGTGGATCCGCTCGTGTACAATATGAAAAGCGGATCCTCCGCATCCATGACTTCGGGCGGGCATTCATCGGAAACA
>CAIULN010000074.1 GCA_903900025.1 uncultured Methanomicrobiales archaeon
AGAGGAATCGCGGCAAACGGTTTGAGTTCGTTGATCTTCTGTTCAAGATCTTTTACCGCCGCTTCACATTTTGATTTTTTTGCCTGAATCTGTTCCACTTCACTTACAATCGCAGAAAGTTTTGTATCAATGGTTTTCCTGAGTTGCTGGACCGGTACCCTCTTTTGGGGCTCAACATCCTCCAGTTTTACACCGAAGGTGTTCTCAACAGAACGGATCCTGATCAACTTTGAGGCTGCCTCGCTGGCACCGGGAAGAGGCGTTCCTATCTTGACACCTTCATACCCCTCCATTGTCTGTTCTACGAATTCTTGGATATGGAATACATTCTGGCGGTATAATTCCTGAATCACCGGCTCCATTTGATTTTTGGATCCCGTAATAAACAGGTGGCTCATCTGCCTAGGCTTTAACATGCAGCTGCTCCTTAAACCGCGAAAGCAGCAGTTGCACAGCTTTTGAAAGGTGGACAGTCCCCTTTTCCTTCATTGCTGCTGCGCGCTGATTGCCGGCTTTCAGGACATCGGCGTTCTTGAGTTCCGCCTGACGCCGCGCTTCTTCCAGTTTCAGCTTTTTGTATTCTTCCACATTGCCCTGTGCCTTTGTGACAAGATTGTCAGCCTCCAGTTCAGCCTGCGAGCGTTTGAGCTTCCGCTCGTCCTGAGCTGCACTGATCATGGTCTGATACTCTTCTTCAGTCTTTTTGATGTCTCGTAAGACCTCGGTTCTCATCCAACCCTCCTTTCACGGCATTATCATAATTGGTAAAAAAAACCATATATGTATTGTTATTTTACTCCGTTAGAGAGCCCGTTGCCGGGATGAATTTTTTAAAAAATTCAGGTTTTATTTTTATAAAATTCATTATTGGTACGGGAACGAAAGTGTATGAGCTCTGTATCAGGAGGCAGGTTGTCGATCCGGACCCCCTCTTTTACCCCCTGAAGGGTAATGCCCGACAATGCCTCAGATGCACAGATCAGGTGCTGTTCGGGATGGGTCCCCCGCCGGATGCTGCAGTTTGTGGTAATAACCGGACCGACCGATACGACATACCGGAGCCGCCGGGAACCCGGGTGATTCCCGGGTAACACGATGAGCGGTGTATGGTAGCGACGCACAAGTTCGATAAGCATCACCCCGGCATCAATGTCCCCGCCTTCCGGGGCTGACACAGCAACGAGGTCAGTGGTTTCTACTGTCTGGCAATACTCTTCTGATGAGGTTTCGATACAAAGCGGAAAGCATTCTTGTGCTTTTCCGATGATCAAAAAAGAGGGTGGGGTGCGGATGAGCAGGAACTCATCCTTCAAGGTGACGATCATGCCTCAGCAATATTGTCTGACTGGCAACTGGGGCAGATGGGGTTTTTGCCGACACCCCTAAACTTTTCGCCGCAATCCTTGCACCGGTAATCCTTTCCCTTCACACGCTCTGGCGGGATCTCGATATCCACGGGTCCACCGACTGTACACACCTTCGAACACCTCACCACAACATCTTCATAAATCTATATAAGAGTATCTCATCCAAAAAAAGATCTGAATTTTGGGATTTGCGATATGTTCAGATGATGAAGTTGAACGTGATGATTGAGATGAGAAGGAGAACACACGCGTGTTTGACACCCGCACCAAGCGACCCCTCCCCCATCTGCCCGGCAATCAGGCCTGAGAAGATCGCCTGCACAAGACAGGTATGGTAGAGCAGGCGCCCAAACGTCTTGATCGGCACCGAACCAATGCCCGAGAGAGGCCCCGCATTCGTCAGCTTTCCGAGTGAGACATTGGCAAGCACCGGCAGGAACTGGGTCGTAAGCACGGCAACAACAAAAACGAAGACAAAGAACGAGAGATACACGATCGCTGTATAGATGAACATCTCCGTGGAACGCTCCCTTTTTAACACCTCGGTCATCTTCGCATCGCTCGAAGCAATGGAGAGCACCTCGCCGATCGACCCGCTCATCTCAGACGCCTTGGTGATCAGCGACACCGTTCGTGCGATGGAGGGGGTTCTGACCCGCTCTTCAAAGCGCATCAGCGCCTCGGTGAAGTTTGCCCCCCAGTCCATGTCGCGCTTGATCCGCCGGATCTCGTAGCTGAGCAGCCCGAGATTGGTGTTCACCATGATCGCGACTGCCTGTGCAATGGTAAGCCCCACCTGGTTGATTCCCGCCATCCGTTCGAGAAAATCGGGGATGAGGGATTCGATGCTTTTTACCTTGCGTGCCCAGATTTCGTAAAAAACGGCAAAGGGGATCAGGATAATCAGGAACGCCATGACGATGTGGTCGTCCACCACATCGATGAATATCTCGATATCGGTGTAACGGGGGATGGACAAAAGCATCGCAAGGATGTAGATACCGGCAACCGGTACCGTAATATAGAACGTGTTGTTGACATGTTTCACAAAGCTCTCGAACGGGTTCCTGATCAGGGAGAATAAGTTGCGGGTCTTGTCGTACCGCTTGAGCTGGGCAAAGAGCGACTCCTCGCCACCGCGCTTGATGACCCGCACATCGGAATACTCATCCAGCACCTTGACCTTCACGTACCGCTCGGTCTTTTCTGTTTTAACGGAGATGATGTCAAGGAGCAGGATGAAGATGAGCGAGCCGATGGGGATGAACGCATAGGTGATCATGGATAGCTGGACAACCGCACCGGTTCCGATCATGCCCATAATCACCATGATGATGATTAAAAAGAGGGGCCCTGCAACGAAGAGTGTGACGTACGACTCTGCCACGATGGAGAGGAAGTTCAGGAACTGTTTCTGCTCGAACCGCGCCTCGTCCTGATAGAGCCGCACCCTCATCGATAAAAATTCTGACATGTCCCCGCCACTCTCGATGACCGAAAGAAGGTCTTCGAGAAAATTCTTGAGCTTCTCTGAAGGAGTGGTCTCTATGAGGTGATGGATGGCGGAGATCATATCGTAGCCAAAGAAATCGGCGTCCCGTACAATCTGCCGGAACTCCAGTGCGACCTCTCCATAGATGTCGGAGTGTTCGGAGAGCGAGTGAAATATCGGCATCAGCTGGGCGCCGCCGCGGCGCATTGCATACATATACGCGACCGCGTTATGGAGTGACAGGTTGATCCGGATCGACCGGTTCCTTTTCTCGATGCCGGGGAATCGTAATAAGCTTGCATAAGCGACATAGGTGCCGACTGCAAAGCAGACGAGAACAGACAGAAACTGAATATAATGCTCGAAGGAGGGGGTGAAGATGATCTCGGGGATCTGGATATTGAAAACATTGTAGATGCCGCTGCGGCTGGTCCCGATTGCATAGACGATCATGGTGCCAAAGAGGAACCCGAACAGGGAGAACAGGATCCCAACTAAAAGGGAGATTGTCACCGATCTCCAGACGAACTGTTCCACCGTCAATCCAAGACGGGAGGAGATCATGTCGGCGTGCAGGCTGTGGTACTTCAGGGGATCTTTGCGAATCCTTTCCCGAAGGTAGCTGCGAATGTTCATTGGGATACCTTGCGGAGGTCAGAAAGGTTGTCCAGCACCTTCTGCCGGTTGATATGGAAAAGATGGAAGAGCGATGCGACGGAGATATAATCGTAGATCCCCTGTTTCTGCATTGCTTCGAGAACCTGTCTGCGGACCCTGATCTCAGACTCCATCTGGTCCCGGGACCAGCCCCGCCGCTCTCCAATCTCAGCATAAATCTGGGATCTGCCCGTGTAGGAGAACAGGTCATGGACCGGATCGTAGACAAAGACGTTGTTCACCCGCAGGTTTCCGGTTGCGGGGTCGAGCCCGGCGATCTCAACGATCTCCTGTGCACGGCGCACCCGCTCGGTCCCGCGGTAGATGAGCCCCTGTACGCTGATAATATTAAGTGCCTGCACCATGTTCCGGGGCACGTTCAGCGGTTCGGACTCGAGCCGGTGGATTGCAGCGTCCACACTCCCCGCATGCATGGTCGAAAACGTCGTATGCCCGGTATTCATCGCCTGGAAGAGTGTCTGTGCCTCGTGCCCCCTCACTTCACCCACGATGATGTACTCAGGGCGCTGTCGCATTGCCGCCTTCAGCAGGTCGAACATGTCGATCGCCGTTCCCCCTTCGGTCAGCGCCGGACGGGTGACACTCGCGATCCAGTTCTCGTGATAGAGGGTGATTTCACGTGTATCCTCGATGCTCACCACTTTTGCGACCGGCGGTATGAACAGGGATACCGCGTTGAGAGAGGTGGTCTTCCCTGATGCCGTGCCTCCGATGAAGATCAGGCTCTTGTTGTTCTCAATGGAAAGCCAGAAATAGACGAGTGCATCCACGTTGAACGTCCCGTAGTCCAGGAGCTCAATCGGGGAAAACGGTTCTTCCCTGAACTTGCGGATGGTAAACGATGTCCCCCGTGTTGTGACCTCGCTGCCAAGCGTCAGGTTGAGCCGCGATCCCTCCGGGAGCGTTGCATCCAGCATTGGTGACCCCGTGGAGATGTGCTTTCCCGATCTCTGGGCAAGAGTGATGGCAAGCGAATTGAGCACGTTGGACTCAAAAATGATGTTTGTTTTGATGTTCCGGTACTTGCGGTGATAAAGGAACAGTGGAATGCCATTCCCGTCGCAGGAGATATCCTCCAGCTGAGGATCTTTCATAAGGGCATCAATCCGCGACCAGCCCAGGAAGTTTCGGATCAGGTAATATTGTAACTTGAAGAGGGATGTGTGTTCAAGCGTGAGTCCGTAGTCCGCCAACAGGTCATCCATCTTTTCGAGAAGGATTTTCCTGTGATCCTTTGATAATTCGTCTTTGGACAGGATCAGGACATCGCGGAGATCCTCATGGATCCGCTCAAGCAGTTCGTATTCAAAATCAGAAAGAGCGGGTTCGAATAGCAGGTACTCCTTCTGGTTGGTCTTCCGGTTCAGGGTGATAAAAATAAGCGACTTTCCTTTCTCTACCCAGTACTGTTCGAGAAGCTCGTACCACTCCGGAACATGTGCATCGACAAGAGAACCGTACCTTTCGACATCGTACTCTTCGATTGATTTTTTTTCCTTACGCAAAAAAAGAGGGGCAAGGGCGTCCGGTATTTTTAGTTTTGTTTTCTGGGAAGGGGGTGCCGGTTTTTCCTCAGTTTTTAATTCGGGGTGAAGGTCAATCTCTGGTAGTTTTAGTTTTTCTGGTTCGGTTTTTTTGGACGGTGCCAGTTTATCAATCAGCTCCTTCACCTGCATTGTAAGTACCCCTGATGCAACTGATTCGGTTCTATCGAATTATTGTAGGAGAGATGATTCTATATAACTATGTGGTGATCGGTGACCAGATTGCAGTCCTGACGGCCATAGTGCAGTGATCCTTTTATTTTCTGCATCCTGACAGATATCTTTATCATAAATCGTCAAGAGAGTCAATTGTCAGAATCAACGGGTGCGAAGCGGAGTTTTATGGCACAACAGACGGTACAGAAAATGCCCACCGGCATAGCGTCACTGGATCCGATCCTTGACGGGGGGGTTCCCCCGGGATCGGTGATCCTCCTCCTCGGAGATATCGGGGGAGGCAACTACGAGTTTGTCTATAGTTCGATCGTCAATACAATTAATGCAGCGCCACCATCACCATCTCCTGCCGGGCCGCTCCCACCCCTGTTCAAATACATCACGTTCACCCGCACAATGGAGGATGTGAAGCAGGAGATTGCAAAGTCGTTCCCGATGGAGGATGCCGGCAGACTGACGGAGAAGATCCGGTTCGAGGACCTGTCCGAGCTGTATTTTGATAGCAGTGTGGTACCTGATGACTGGTACAGCCACGGGGATATCATCACTCGGCTCCAGAAGCGTGCCGACCATGCGGGGATCCTCACCCAGCTTGCCACTGCACTGAATACTGCAGAGCCCAACAGCCGGATCATCATCGACTCGATCACCGATATCGCCACGCAGTCCACCACTCCGAATCACTGGCACAGCCTCACTGGGCTCCTGCGGGGATTGCAGCGGATCTCAAAGCAGCGGAACCTCACGGTGTACCTGCTGCTCACCCGCGGGATCATCAAAGAGGAGGAGGAGCGGGAAATTGCTGATATCGTTGACGCTGTGCTGCTCTTCCGCTGGGAAGAATCAAGCGGGGCACGGCGGCAACGCGTGATGTACTTCGAGAAATTCCGTGGTGTCATGCCCCACCTTGAGGAACACGACCTTGTCAAGTTTGCCGTCCGGATCTCCACGTCCAGCGGCTTTGAAGTCAGCAACATCCGGGTGGTCATATGAGTGAAGAGCGGATGAAAGTGGGGATCATCGGTCTGGATGATATGCTCGGGGGCGGGCTCATCCCGGGGAGTATCTGCGCAATCATCGGGACGTATGGGACCGGCAAGACAACGTTTTCCCTCCAGTTTATCTGGGAGGGATTAAAGAGAGGCGAACACATTATCTATATCAGTCTCGAAGAGAGAGAAGAACGCATTATCGAGTACATGCAGCAGAAGGGGTGGGACGTTAAACCGTTCATGAACAAATCACTTTTTGTGATCAAGCTCGACCCCACCGATTTCAACCTCGCAAATAACCGGATCAAAAATGAACTTCCACGCCTGATCAAACAGGTGAATGCACGTCGTGTTGTCATTGACCCCATCTCGTTATTTGAGGACCTCTTTGACTCCGACTCCGTCCGCAGGCAGGAGATGTTCCGGTTTGTTGAGGGGATGCGGGATCAGAAGTGCACGATTATGATGACCTCGGAGACTGATAAGGACAACGCATTTTCGAGTCGCCACGCCCTCATCGAATATCTCGCAGACACCGTGATCCTGCTGCGGTACGTCCGCCCATCAGATCTCACCGATGTGCACCTCGCCCTCGAAGTCGTCAAGATGCGGATGTCAGCGCACTCCCGCGAGATCAAACCGTACGAGATCCAGCAGGACCAGGTTCTTGTGTATTCGGAAGCAAATGTCTTCTGAACAGCAGAATCGGTTCTGCCGGAAAATAACAGATTAATTCTTTTTTTTAAATTTCCTCCTTATTACCGAGAGGGATCCCGCATGTTGGGGGGTGATGCGAATTATTATTTTGAGAGCGTTTCTCCTTTCGCCGCTTTCCATTATGACAGCCCCGCCCCAGCGTTCAAAGGATCAAAAGGAACACGATTTTTAAGCGGAAAAAATGACGGCAGATCTCTATTGAACAATTATATCGTGATACCCAGTATGGATAACAGCACAAGGATCCCCACACCGGGAAGCCCGCCAACGGCACAGATCAGGAGTGTGGCGAGGCTGTACCCGAGATCCGGTTTGCCGATCCAGTTCATCATATGAAAAAAATTGAGGATAAACAACAATAGCAGACCCAGAATCGCGTTGATGAGAAGAACGGAAAATTTTTTGACCAGATAATACGCGATGGCGACAACCGCAACGATGATCATGATGGTGATGAGGATTGCGCTCATGATTATTTACCAATAATCCTCTGGGAAATTAACTTTATCGAAGGCAGCACCAGCGATCCGATCTGCCGGATCTCTTTTGAGATCCCGCCAATCTCTTTGTGCATGGTAAAAACATTTCCCGCCAGCATCGCACTCCGGATAGGGTCTTTGAATTCTCCGCCTTCCATCATACACGCGTTGGATATCTCAACGGAAAAATCACCGCTCATCGGGTTTGCCGTGTGTGCACCCACAACGCTGTGGACATAGATGACGCGTTCATCCGCCACATCGGTCCTTGGTCCGTCTACTATGAAGTTGTGGTGCCCTATCCCGGTGCCGCCATTAGGCCCGCTCCGGATCGCACTCGCGGTGCTCTCTTTACAAAACCGGTACGCAGTGCGGAGATCGTAGGCAAACGATGAGAGGACCCCGTCACTCACAAAATCAACCCGGCGGGTCGGTGTGCCCTCTGCGTCCCAGAACGTGCTCCCCAACCCCCTGCACCTGAACGGGTCGTCATACATGGAGATCTGTGAATCAACGATGGGTTTGCAGAGGTCAGCGGCAAGGCGTGAACGTCCTGCATGCACGTTTCTCCCTGAGAGTGCCGGGATAAATGCTGCCCCGAGCAGTTCCGCATAAGCAATCGGTGAGAGCAGGACATCGTAGTCACCGGTCGGGATGTTCGTCCCTCCCGCTGAATGCGAGGCGAGGAACGCGGCCCGTTCGCCCACAGCATACGGGTCGATATCGAAAAAACAGGACTGTGCAAACTCGGAGCCTGTGGACTGCTCGCAAATCGCCTCCAGAGAAACGGATACACCCGTGTGCCGGTCCGTGTAACGCAATCCACTGCTGTTGGCAATTATCTCAGTGGTAGACGAGAGTGTCGCGGAACCCGAAGTAACCTTCGCCTCGTGTTCTGCAGAGCCTTCGAGCATCCGTTCAAGCAACCCGTATGCAGTCTGCGGGTCAACGGTGAGCGATGGATCGTAACATAAAAAATCAGTACCAAGAGCTGCAGGGTGGGGAAGCCCGTCCCACTGCTGAGGGGTGGCAATCCTGCCGCTTGCAATTGCTGCATCAAGACATTCCCTCCATTGCTTTGGGTTGTGTGTGGTTGAGGAACCCATCCGCCCCTTCTCAATTGTCCGGATTCCCAGCCCGCATTCTTCAGAACGGGTTGCGATATGTACATTCCTGCGTTTCAGGTCAGCGGAAACTGCAATCCCTTCGGCGAAGAAGACCTCGACCTCATCCACACGCCGTTCGCCCTGTTTAAGGATCCGGTCAATGAGCGCCACTGCCACCCACCACCGCATCGCTGAGCAGGATATGGGGCGCCCCGTCACTTACCGGTACGCTCTGCCCGCCCTTCCCGCAGTATCCGGGATGCATTGTCCGGTCATTGCCGCAGAGCAGGATACCATGCAGCGTTGAGAGGATTTCACCGGACAGTGAAACGTCCCGGACCATGGATGTGCATTCACCGTGTTCGATCAGGGAGCCATACTCTGCATTGAACTGGAAGATGCCCCGTCCCGGGTCGACCTGCCCCCCCCGGGAGCCTTTCAGCAGTATGCCATTCCCACAAACCTCCAGAATTTCCTCAAGGGTTGCGTCACCATTCTCAATGAACGTGTTACTCATCCGGACCAGTGGCGGCTCGGCAGCCATTGCCCGTGCATGGCCGGCCATCCCATGGCCGATTGCAGCGAGAGTTTCGCGGCTGTGCATGAATGCATTCACCACGCCGTCCCTGATGAGCTCGGTGCGCTGGACAGCGACACCTTCTGCATCACATGGCTCGAATCCAAATTCCGAAAGTCCCGGGTCATCGATGATATTCAGCTGATCGTTACCGATCTGCTCACCCACCTTTCCCGCAAGGATCGAACTGCCCTCCTGCACAAGATCCCCTTCAGTTGCATGCCCTACTGCTTCATGGGCAAACACCCCGGCGAGCTCCGGGTTGAGAACTACCCTCATCCTGCCCCCCTTCACATGCCCCGCATCGAGGAGTGCAACAGCAATATTTGCAGCCTTCTTACCGTATTCCTGCCGGTGCCTGAGGTCGAACCCGCGGATCGAATGCACACGCTCATAGCCCATCTGGACCGTTCCGTTGCGGGAGGCGACTGCAAGCACATTGAATCCCGACCGGCAGATCTCGTACGAGAATTTGTGCCCGGAGCTGTCCGAGAATACAACCTGCTCTGACCGTTCGATATAATTTGCCCGCCGGTTGACCACGTCCGGGTGCCTTGCTGCCAGTTCAATCTCGGCAAGGAGTGTGGTCTTTTCCTCGATTCCCACACCCCGCGGGTCCTCCTTCATTGCCGGCACACGGAGGGCTCCGTGGTGTGCATCGGCAAGGTTCACGTCCTGTTGTGTGATTGCAGCAAGGCGGGAAGCGGATGCAAGCAGGGAATTGAATTTTTTCTTTGAGCATGGTGAGAAATTGTCGATCTGAAGAATTCCCCACCCGCGGGGGCCGAGCACCCGGAGAATTGCCCTGTTGAAAAACGATGTTCCGGCAGATTCCACCACACCGTTGTCGATATCGATGAGGGTTGCCTGACCTGTTACGTGCCGCAGGTCGTGGTACCTGATTGCTGGCAGTCCGCTCATGCAACGGTCTGGTTGATCACGGGCGTATCCACGAGCGCTTCGGTCGACCGTATCGCCATCTTCTTGAGCTTGGAGAGGAACCCTTCAGTATTCTGCGGGACGAGTGCGTATTTTAACACATCGTTGATATTGTCGACCGGGATCACGGTGACAAGCGGGCGGTACCGCTCCTCGATCAGCACGTCGTCGAGGTTTGTCCGGGGGATGAGCACGGTTTTAATGCCGGCCTTTGCCGCCGCCTCGATCTTAAAGGTAACGCCGCCTACCGGTAATACGTCACCACGCACCGACAGCGAACCGGTCATCGCCACATCCTGCCTGACGGGAATTCCGTCAATAGCGCTGATCACAGCAGTCGCCACGCTGATTGACGCAGAGTCCCCCTCGACACCCATGTATGTACCGATGAACTGGATGTGTATGTCAATATTCTTTACATCCTTACCGGTGAATTTTTTGAGAATCGCACTCACGTTTTTGATCGATTCCTGCGCGATCTCCTTGAGCATGCCGGTAGCGACCACCGTACCGCTTGCACCCTGTGCAGGAGTAACCTCTGCCATGATGGGCAGCACCGATCCTGCATCACTTCCGGTCACCGCAAGCCCGTTCACCCTCCCGACACGGGTGCCCTCGACAACCGTTATCTCGTATTCCATGAGGTGGCGGGTGATCTCATCGGACACCTGATCCTCGATGGAGCGTGCGGTCTTCTTTGCCGCCACAACATGGGCGGCGGTGGCAAGCGGGGCACCCTCCTGCCGTGCAATATCCCCTGCGACGCGGATCAGTCCGCCAATGTCACGGAGCTTGAGGGTAAGGTGCCCCTTCCTGTTTGAGCGCCGGCGCGCCTCGCGGATTATTTCTTCGATGGCCCCCTGGTCGAAATGCGGGATCTTGCCGTCATTTTTCACTTCCTGTGCGATGAACCGGACGTATTTCTGCCGGTTCTCAGGGGTGTCTTCCATATTCTCCGACATGTACACTTCGTAGCCGTACCCGCGTAACCGCGAGCGCAGTGCGGGGTGCATGCCTTGGACGGCGTCGAGGTTCCCCGCTGCGATCATGATGAACCGGCAGGGAACCGGTTCGGTACGCACCATCGCCCCGCTCGAGCGTTCACTCTGCCCCGTGATGGGGAACTCCCCCTCCTGCAGGGCGGTGAGTAGGTTCTGCTGGGAATGGGGGGTCAGGGTATTGATCTCATCGATAAACAGGACACCGCCGTTTGAACGGTGGATTGCTCCCGCTTCGACGCGGTCGTGTGCAGGTGTCTCGAGTCCTCCGCTCTGGAAAGGGTCATGGCGGACATCCCCGAGAAGCGCCCCCGCATGTGAACCGGTCCCGTCGATGAACGGCGCTGTGCTCGTATTGTCATTGAATATGAGCAGTTTGGGCACCATCGCCTCCTCCCGGGGACCGGAATACTTGAGAGCCATGAAGAGGAACGCGGCAGCAATAATCCCCATCAGCCATTGGTAGGTGATGAATGCGTACCCGATGATGCCGATGATGAGCAGCATGAGCAGGGTATTGCGGAACTGGATCTTCCGCTTTGCCTCGGCTTTGTGTGCGGCAACGATCTGCTTGCCCCGGCCGACTGCAACGGTCCGGATCACAGGATTATTGGGGTCATCAGAATTGGGGTATACGAGGATGTCCTGCAGTTCCTCTTTGGGCAGCAGCTCCGCCATCGCTTTCGCGAGCATGGACTTGCCGGTTCCGGGGCTGCCGATCATCATGACGTGCCGGCGCTGGATTGCTGCCTTCCGGATGACGTCAACCGCGTGTTCCTGACCGATGACCTGGTCGATCAGCTTGACAGGTACATCGATCTGGGAGGAAGCCCCCACCGTCACCTCAAGCGCTGGCACCTCCGGTACTGTTTTAAGTTCAGGAGCAGTGGGGAGTTCCGGTGTTTCCATGAATTGTTTATCCTCGCTATGCTATTGGTATTCATATAATGTGTACAATATCATTTAAGTAGTTTCAGCTGGAACCAGAACGCAACATTTAGTTGCCGGCGGGACGAAGGGTTCTTAAAGGGGAGTTCTTACCGAACCCGGCAAACAGGAATTGCCGGTAATCAGTTGAACAAAAGTGGTACCATGAAGCTCGTTTCTACGGAGCCATCGCAGGTCCTTGCAAGCCGGATTGCTGATGCATTGAACGCTTCAGTTGTTGATGTGAAGTTCTCCTGCTTTCCTGATGGGGAACTCTACCTCTGTGCAAATGGACTTGATGAGGACATGATCATCGTCGGAAGTGTGGTGGACAGCGATTCACTCGTCCAGCTGGTGCTCCTCATTGACGCATGTGAAGGCTCAAATAACCGTCTCGTCATTCCCTACATGGGGTACGCACGACAGGACAAACGGTTCAGGGCCGGAGAGCCCGTGAGTGCCCGGGCGGTCTCGCGGCTGCTCAGCAGGGGGATTGATCGGTGCATCACAGTCAATATCCATGACAAAAAGGTGCTTTCATATTTCGACATACCTGCATCTGATGTCTCGCTTGCCCGTGATATTGGCACCTATGTAAAGGATATGGATCTCGATGATCCCCTCATCCTTGCCCCTGATGAAGGTACAGCTGCCTTTGGCAGACAGGTCGCGGCAGCAGGCACATGGGACTGCGACCACCTCGAGAAAACCAGGATCTCCGGTGATGAGGTCCGAATGGCACCAAGGGCGCTTTCTGCCGCGGGTCGCCCGGTGGTGATTGTCGATGATATCATTTCCACCGGGGCTACCATAGCCACTGCCGCTGCCATGCTCAGGGGACAGGGGGCAAGTGATGTCTTTGCTGCCTGTGTTCACGGTGTGCTCACCGGGGGTGCCTTCTCCCGCCTCAAAGCAGCGGGAATAAAAGATGTCGTCTGCAGCGACACGATCGAACGCGGGTGCAGCAGGTACAGCGCTGCGGGCCGTATCTCCGAGACGCTGTTACAATAACTTCCCGTGCAACATCCGGAATCCCTTTATGAGAGCAGTCATCGACACATCCCTGTTCTTCATCGAATACCCGATCCCCGGTGAACTGTATACACCACCCTCTGTCATTGAAGAACTTGTCGATCTGCGCTCAAAATGCCGGTACGAGACCCTGCTCGCTTCCGGGCTCCGGGTCATCGGGCCCACACAGGCAAGCAGGGAGAGGGTTTTTGCAGCGGCACAAAAAACCGGTGACGCGGAGAAGATCTCCGCAACCGACGGGGACATTCTCGCCCTCGCACTCGACCTGAATGCAACAATTTACTCTGATGATTTTGCAGTCCACAACGTTGCATACACGTTGGGAATTATGTCGCACCCTGTCCAGCAGCGCAGTCCAAAAAAGCGGGTCTGGAAATTCCGGTGTACCGGATGCAAAAGGTTTTACCGGGCACTGGGTGAATGCCCCGTCTGCGGCTCACCAATCAAAAGAACCATTAAATAGGAGCCTGAAAACTCTTCTCATGTCTTCCCTTGATGATCTGATCAGGCGGGCAAAACTTCTGCTCTCCGAAGGGCACAGCCCTGGTCAGATAGCTGACGAACTCTCGCTCTCGATGGAGACGGTCACATGGCTGCTTACACAGGTGAAAGGCGCTGCTGCCCCCAGGGATGTTCATATCGACTGGACCGCCGTCAGCAGCTCCGCCCCGCTTCTTGAAGAGACTGCGTTTATGCTGCTCAGGCGCTATTACAGCAACAAAAACAGCCAGCAGGGAGCGCCAACACGGGATGCCGGGGTAATCGTGGGGATCGCGCTGTCAGGCATCCCGCTCGCAACCATCATAGCTGTTCAGGAAGATGCAAAACTCGCTATCTACCATCCTGCAAAACAGAATGCGAGCGAGCGGCCGGTCGGATCGATCAGCGGAAACTTTGCGCCGATTTCAGGTGAGCGCTGCATCATAGTGGACGATACGATAACCTCCGGCACCACGATGAAGGAAGTGGTCAGGTATCTCAAAAAGCACGGAGCAACACCGGTCGCTATCTGGGTAATCTTTGACAAACGTGGCATAACGGATGTCGAGGGTGTCCCGGTCTATTCGCTCTTCAAAATATCCCGCATTGACTGACCTTTTCTTTTTTGACTTCATCAATATAGTATATTTTATATAGAAGTTCAATTCCATCTTTTACAGCATCGGAGGATATAGTATGTTAGCTGGACAACCAATTATCATTTTAAAGGCAAATGTCGAGCGTAATTACGGGAAAGAAGCCCAGCGCTCGAATATTACTGCAGCAAAGGCGATCGCCGGCGCCGTCAGGACGACTCTCGGTCCCCGTGGCATGGACAAAATGCTTGTCGGATCGACCGGTGATATCGTGATCACCAATGATGGCGCCACCATCCTGCAGGAGATCTCCGTGCAGCACCCGGGCGCAAAGATGGTGATCGAGGTCGCAAAGACGCAGGACAACGAGGTCGGGGACGGAACGACGACCGCTGTTGTGCTTGTCGGCGCGCTAATGGAGCAGGCGGAGAACCTTCTGGAGTGGGGCATCCACCCGACAGTTATTTCCGCAGGATACCGTCTCGGCATGGAGAAGTCACTCGAGATCGTTGATGGACTTGCACTCAAAGTCGAATCAACCGACAAGAAGACCCTAGGAAAAATCTGTGACACCGCTATCACCGGGAAATCGGTTGAGGCGGTAAAATCCAAGCTTTGTGGTATTATTGTCAACGCAGTCAGCGCGGTTGCCGAAAAGGTTGGCGGGAAGATCACCATCGATGAAGACGACGTGATGGTGAAAAAGAAGCGTGGGCATGCAATGGATGATATCGAGCTGATCCATGGCGTTGTAATCGATAAGAAGCGTGTCCACGAAGGTATGCCCAGGAAAGTGACCAAGGCAAAGATCGCGCTCATCGGAACCCCTCTGGAGATCACAAAGACGCAGGTGAAGGCAAAGATCAAGATCTCGACTGCCGAGCAGGTAGCCGCATTTAACGAACAGGAAAGCGAGGCATTAAAGAAACTCGCCGATTATGTGATCGGTACCGGTGCAAACGTACTCCTCTGTCAGAAAGGTATTGCCGATCCCGTCCAGTTCCACCTCGCAAAAGCCGGTGTCCTCGCCGTTGAGGATGTCCCTGAAAAGGATATGCAGTATGCAGCAAAGGCAGTCTCGGCAAACATCGTCCAGAAGGCAGAAAACCTTGCAGCAAAGGACCTTGGCGGTGCTGAAACCGTGGAAGAAGACAACGATATTGATATCGTCCGGATCGGTGGGTGCAAGAACCCCAAGGCAATCACGATCCTGCTGCGTGGCTCCACCGATTACCTGCTTGACGAGCTTGAGCGTGCTGTCAATGACGGCAAACGCGTTGTTATGGATGCGATGGAAGACGGCACTTTTGTCGTTGGCGGCGGAGCGGTCGAGACCGAGCTGTTGATGAAGATCAAGGACTATGCGGCAAGCGTCGGGGGACGCATCCAGCTCGCTCTCGAAGCCTACGCAGCCGCGTTCGAGACCATTCCAAGGACACTTGCGGAAAATTCCGGTTACAATCCGATTGACAAGCTTGTCGACCTGAAAAACGCCCACGCCAAGGGCGAAAAGAATGCCGGACTGAACGTCTACACGGGGGATATCATCGACATGTACGCTGAGGGTGTTTTCGAGCCGCTCCGATCGAAGCGGCAATCCATCCAGAGCGCTTCAGAGACGGCAGCGATGCTCATCCGCGTTGACGACATGATGATCACCCAGCAGAACAAGCCGGCAGGAATGCCGGGTGCCCCGATGGGGTAAACTCCCCTACTTACCCCCTTGAACAGGTCGGTATAAATCTAATCCTTTTTTCCCAAACGGGGGCATCCTGCGGGATGCTTTTATTATGTTCACTCACTGATGAGAACGGTATCCGGATTGAATCCGTTTTTTTGGGAATCTTCATACGTGGCACTATTACCACCTTCATACTCCGGCACCTCCCCACCAGGCACAAACGTACGCCGGCAGTGGATAATCACAAGAATAACTATTATAGGAATCAGCGTAAAAATGATCTGAACCGGTGCCGAGGTAGTCTAGCCCGGTAAGGCGATGGTCTCGAAAACCATTGGTGCCCTGCACCTCGGGAGTTCAACTCTCCCCCTCGGCGTCTGATGGAATTATGGTTATTTTTCAGCAGTCCTGTGGTAAAATTGAAAATATTAGAAAATTCGAAAACCTTGAAGTCAATTGCTCCCGACAATTATGGTCAGAGGTTTCATGGTCGCCCCTTCCATGGATAAGGAGTCCCTCGACCGGCTCAAAGAAAAAACAGCAAGAATTTCCGTCATCTCCAACACCGGGCTCGTCCTGATGAAATTCATAGTCGGGTTTGCGATCAATTCCGTCAGTATCATCTCCGAAGCGATCCATTCATCAATGGATCTCCTTGCTGCCGTGATTGCTTTTATCTCGGTGAGAAAATCAGCAGAGCCCCCTGATACGGGACATTCCTTCGGGCATGGCAAGTTTGAGGATATATCAGACCTTGTGGAAGCCCTGCTCATTTTTATTGCCGCAATCCTGATTATCTGGGAGGCAATGGCAAAACTGCTTGGTAAGGAGACCGTACCATTCTCTTCGGGCTTCCTTATTATCGGTATTGCCGTGATGGGGGTTTCGGCTCTCGTGAACTGGTGGGTCTCCGGACGGCTTATGAAGGTGGCAAAACAGACCGAATCCATTGCCCTCGAGAGTGATGCATGGCACCTGCGGACTGATGTCTATACGTCACTGGGTGTTTTTATCGGCCTCATTATCATCCGCCTGACGGGAATAACAATCTTTGACCCGCTCGTTGCTATCGGAGTCGCACTGGTGATAATCAAAGCCGCGTATGATCTCACCGTGCGGTCGTTTTCCGACCTTATCGACCACAGCCTTCCCGAAAAGGTAGAAGAGCGGATCAAGGAAATCATCTGTGACCATGCCAGCGATTACGCGGGATTCCATGACCTCAGGACCCGTCGTTCTGGACCGGAAATTTTTATCGAGTTCCACTTGGTGATGCCCGGAAGGATTTCCGTGCAGCAGTCCCATGACCTCGCCGATCACCTCGAATCGGATCTCATGGTAGAATTTCCCCGGTCAAACATCTCGATCCATACAGAGCCGTGCAATGAGGGATGCACCCGCTGTGGCTCGTTCTGCACGTTTTTTGAGAAGATCAAATCGTAGGAGGGATTCGCAAAGCCGTATTGAGGGTTTTTCAAGACCATTTCTGTAGACACGATTAAGGGTACATGTGACAATTATCCTGTTATCATCCCAAAAAATTAAATAGAGAATTGTTCAAGTATTTCCTGTATAGGGTGATGTACCTTCATCCGGGTAATTGCCACGCAGGGATCAAGGGACGGCCTTACAACACCCATCAACGAGAAGAAGCATGTTGAGGATTAAAAAGAACAAACCGGCTGTATCGGCTGAAACGCGGTCGTTTCGAGCAGTCCGGCGCCTGAACCTCAATCGCACGTACGTCCCGATTAAAATCGGGGTGGTCACCGGTTATATCCTTCTCGCCATGCTCTCGGCATCCACCTCGATGTTCGGCATTCTTGTTGGTGCGATGGTTAGGATTGCCGGGTTTTAAAAACGGCTATTAACGTCAGAATGACGTTCATGCACGGTTGAGGATAACAGCCCTGAGGCCAATGGCCTCATGGTGTTTGTTTGAACATCCCCCGTGGTATTATCATACTCAATGCTCAGTGCATTTTCATGCCAGATACCTGGTTTAAAAATATGCTGCCATCCCCAGCATCCCGTGCACCAAGGCAATGCAGATTGAGAGCACTGCTATCCTGACATGCCAGACGAATGGGATCTTCACAACCCCGCGCCGGGACAGGACCGGTATCGATGCAGTGACCAGAAACAAACAGACCGTGATGATGCCTAGATAGAGGATGATCGGTCGCCCGAAAATAGGATAATAGGAGAACTCCTGCAGCATGGCTACACCACGATGATGGTTCCCGTCATCTCGGGATGGATTTTACAATAATAGTCATACGTTCCCGGTGTGTCAAATCTGTTGCTCCAGGACTGAGAAGAGGACAGAACGGATGAATCCACGTCCGTATCCCTGCCAGCACTATCAATAAATACAATCCGGTGCGGGGCGTTATCACGGTTCTCCCAGCGCACGATGGAGCCTGTATTGACGGTCAGTCTCTGCGGATCGAACGCAAAATTTTTTATCGTGATGGTGTTTGCCGATACCGTGGCCTGGCTGATCGGTGTCGGAATCGGTGTTGCCGGGGTTTGGACCGGCACCGTGGAAGGGGTTGCAGGGATGGTCTGCGGCGGTTGGATTGCCGCAGGTTGCGTGCAGCCGGCAATAATCACGGCCGCGATGATGAGGCTAAACGCCAATCCGTGGATTCTCATACCGGAATCATCGTTGATGGCAGGTCAAATACATTGCGGAGCGGGAAACCGGATTATCTGGGATGGGTATATGAACTTTCGGCAAGGATCATTGTGTGGGTACACCGCTTTTGTCATTCCACAACAATCATTCCCTTCATGGACGCATGCTGCGTGCCGGGTTGCATTGTGCAGTAAGGGGAAAGGAACAGGGATTTAATAAACCCGGTGCCCAATCATTGTGGCAGAATAAGGAGAGGTCATCGATGAAAAAAGTACTTATCATCTGCGGGAGCCCGCGTGCTGATGGCAACACGGCGCAAATAGCACAAGAATGTGCAAAAGTAATCAAGAGCAGCGGGGTGTCGGCAGAGGTTATCTCGTTTGCCGGAAAGAAGATCGAGTCCTGCACCGCCTGCTACCAGTGCAAAGATCTCGGCGAGTGTTCGATTGACGACGGATTGAACGATATCATCAAAAAACTACGGAAGGCACAGGGGTTTATCATTGCATCTCCGGTTTATTTCGGCACCGCCCGTGGCGATGTGATGGCAGCGCTTCAACGGATCGGCATGGTTTCGATGGCATCTGACAGTTTCCTTTCGGGGAAGGTCGGGGGACCTATAGCAATTGCACGCCGCGGCGGGCACACCTCCACCCTTCAGGAGATGCTGATGTTCTATCTGATCAACGACATGATCGTTGTCGGGTCGACCTACTGGAACATGGTCTTTGGCAGGGACCCGGGGGAGGTCTGGAAAGATGACGAGGGCATCGCAACAATCCGGGTATTCGCAGAAAATGTCGCAGAGCTTGTCAAGAAGCTTGACTAAAAAGAGTGTGTTTTGAGTGAAACTCCCCACACTATCTTCGTGCACTTCTGTAATGATTGGTAATTGTCACTTGGTACCCGGATAACCACTCATACCCGTTATCATCCAGACCCGCATGTTAATCTTTGCCCATATCTTCGCAGGAGCCGTAATCGGGCTTCTTCTCTGGTGGTTCCTTCGTGACAGCCGCGTGATCCCGCTCTGCATCGCGGCTTCGATATTGTCAGACCTCATTGATAAACCATTCGGGTATCTCCTCTTCCCTCAGGCACTTGGCCCCAGCAGGACGTACTTCCATGCATTGCTCGCCGTAATGGTTATCACTCTCCTTGCCCTCCTTGTATGGCGGTTCCGTGGCAGTATCCTCATATTCCTTGTTGCCGGGGCAGTCCTTGTCCACCAGATCATCGACACAATGTGGCACGAGCCGGTGACGTGGCTCTATCCCCTGCTCGGTCCGTTTCAGGCATACTATGATATCTACTATTTCAGAACATATTTCTGGCTTGAAATATCATCGGCATCTGAATGGGTATTCCTGTTCGCAACACTGTTCATACTTTCATTGGTATATGTCGACAGGATTGCGCTGCCATTTCCACAATGGATCTCCCGGATGCGGACACCGGCATGTTATTTTATGCTAATGCTGCTTGCCTTCCTCGGGTTGTATTCGCTTTGGTGCGGAAGCACGCAAGCTGCCAACGTGATGACTCCCTACAACTCACCTGAGTACAATCTGGTTATGGGAGTCGTGGCGCTGACAGAGTCCTGCATCCTTGCAGTATTCTTTTTTGTGACAGGACATTCCGGACAGTCCGAAAAATGATATCTGGACTTAATCCGGTTGTGCTGGAATATCAGGAGAATCCAACCTGTGAGATCCAAAAACACGGCTGATTTTTTACTAATAATTTTTAGCACCAAAAAAAGTTGAATTTTGCTCTGTCCCGAACTTATTGAGAAGCGAGAAGCGGATGCCAAAGAAGAGTATAGCGGCGTCTGGCCAGACCGACCATGTGATCGTTTTATTCTGAAATACATCCATGATGAGAGAAACGATTCAAAGGATACCCATTATCCCGATGCTGTACCACCCTCTCTTTTTCCCGGTTTTTCCCTGTTTATCATTTGCCATGGCAAATCCTGTCTTTTCATTGAGTCCTGCCGCTAAAAGAATTTTTTACAAACCCGCACCGTGCGTGGATGAAGTTGGTCACACATCAACATGCATCAGCACGCGGATCATAAGACCGATCACAAATGAGATCGCGGCAATTCCCATGCTGATCGCAGCCATTTCAAAAAACCTACGGACAAAGGGGAGGTCTTTCGCTATGGAGATGTAGAATGTGAATAAAAAGATTACTAGAATTGCACTCGCCATCGTGATCGGCAGTGCGAAATATGGATTGGAAAGGAACAGGAATGGCAGAACCAGCAGGCATACGGTGACGATGTAGGCGATTCCGGTATAAAGCGCGGCTTTTACGGCGTCCCCCGAACCTCCGCCGGATTTCTGCGAGAGGTATTCAGACGCACCCATCGAAAGAGAAGCGGCCACCCCCGTGATGAGCCCGGCCATGGCGATGACCTGCGAATTCTGGATGGCAAACGTGAGCCCGGCAAGCGTGCCTGTAAACTCCACGAGCGCATCATTTAACCCGAGCACGACCGAACCAACATAGCGCAACCGCTCCTCATCCAGAAGCCCGATCAGTTCGCGTTCGTGGGCTTCTTCATGGGCAACGATCTCCCTCACTTCCGGGATGATCATCCCGACTTCGCGATAGATCCCCTGTGCCCGTTTTTCAACACCTTCCATCAGTTTTATCGCAAAGGTAATCCCGAGAAAACGTGCGAGGAAGTAATAGGACCAGACGAGATGTGCCTTGGGGGCAATGTCACGCCGGGTATACTTCTTCCAGATAAGATAGTGTTCGTACTCCTGCACGGCGATGCGGGTGAGGACCACCCGGTTATGCGGGTCGCTGGTCGCAGCGGCGATCTTCTGATATATCTGGTGTTCGGTAATCTCCCCCTGTTGCAGCGTGATGAGGGTGCCCACCATATCGGGACTCAATGGTTGTTCACTCATTCATCCTCCCCTTTATTGCCTGGTTGAGTTGGTCCTTGAGGCAGATCGGGCATGATAACAACGGGAACCACGCGGATCGTCTCGATGAATTCCTCGATATGGTACTGTTCTGAGAGCGCCATATCCTTCAGAACTTCTTTTGGTAAGACTTCCCCGAACTTCCACGTATCTGCAGGGAGTGCCGGTACTATGGCACCGATCGCATCACGGTCGAGCGCTTTAATCACCTGCAGCACGTCTTCTACCCGCTGTGCTGCACCGTCCCTGCCCACGTTCTGGATTAGCACGGAAAAATCGCTGTACCGGACCCGCACCCTTTTGCCGAGTATCTGCCCCAGAAGGATGGTGAGCAGCCGGTTCATCTGGCTGCCATAGAGCGAGAGTATCACCACCTCGATGCGATTTCCTGAACGCCTCTCCCATACACACAGTCCGGTTTTCGGGATTTTATGGGGGAGACGACGGATACGCTCCCTGAGGATCTCCTCCTCTGGAGGGAGCAGCGGTAATACTGATGAACCGCGGGAAAGGATCTCCTGTACCGCTGCACAGACGAGCGGCGAGAATCCCGTCATTCCCCCGCCTGTCCAGAACGCCCGTGACGTCTGTTCTGTGCCGGGCACTACGACGACGAGGTTGTGCCCCTCGTCACACTTCACCATCGACCAGACTTTCCCACCCAGCGAGAACTCCCCGGCTGCCCGGCTCGAAACGAATCGTGCGTCCAGTCTGCCGATTACCTCGCCCTCAGGTGTAACTGCCCGGAATTCCCCGGCGCCCATAATGACCGAATACAGATCCTTCCAGTTTGCGTTGCCAAAGGTCTGTTCCGCCCGTTCGCCGAGCATGAGCATGTCACCATCAGTCGTAAGGTAACCCTGTTCAATGGCATGGGTGATGATCTTCCCGATCGTGGCCGTTGGGACGCCGGCAAATGGCGGAAACGACCGCAACGAGTGTTCGAGCTGGCGGCGGGTTGTCCGGCGGGTCCGGTGCACAAACAAAAACATCTGCTGGACAAGCACGTTATACGGGCGCTTCTGCGGGTGAAGAGGCTCGACTCTCTGATGCATGGCACTCTCAATGATTGCCGTACTGCAGAGCAGCTCACAGGAGTCACGCAGCACCCATGCAACATATGCCGACTGTCCACGCCGCCCACTCCTTCCCATTCGCTGTAAAAACGATGAGACCGAATTCGGCGGTCCAAGCTGCACGACCACATCGAGGTCGCCAATGTCGATCCCGAGTTCCAGCGTGCTCGTGCAGATGATGCAGGCACCTCCCTCCCGCGAGAATGCCTCCTCCGCTTCCTTGCGCACCGCAACCGAAAGGGATGAGTGGTGGATATATACGTTTTCCACGCGGGGCGCAATTACATTCATCACATTCTCCGCATCCCGCCGGCTGTTCACAAAGACAAGTGCTTTTTTTCCCGCAACCGTGCGTACAACGGCATCCATGCGATCTTTCTCCTCCGCTTCGATCACAAAGGAGAACCGTTTCTGTTTTGCCATGGAGGGGACAGCAACAACTTCGTCTCCGTGCCGGTGATCAGAGAGCCACCCGAGGATCTCCCCGGGATTACCAACCGTGGCAGAGAGTCCTATCCGCTGGACGGGGCGTTGTGCGATCCGATCGATCCGGTACAGCAGCGTTTTGAGATGGGCCCCGCGTTCCGCTTCCACAAACGCATGCAGCTCGTCGATAATTACGCAGCGGAGGTTCTTCAAAGCAACTGCCAGCTTCGGTTCATGGAGCAGGACTTCGAGGGATTCAGGGGTAATCATAAGGATGTGGGGCTTCTCCCCTTCCTTCCATGCACGGTCGCCCTTTGGCACGTCTCCATGCCACTTCATCACCGTAAGACCGGTCGGGATGCAAAAGGCAGAAAACCGCTCTTCCTGATCGTTGATGAGCGCTTTTAATGGTGAAATATAGATGCACGCGACGCCCGCCCGTCCGTTCTTTAACAGGTCATCGATAACGGGGATCAGGGCAGCTTCCGATTTCCCGCCTGCGGTAGGGGCAATGACAAGCACGTCGCTGCCATTTGCCACGGCGCGGTACGAGCGCTCCTGCACTTCCCGCAATTCCGTCCACCCGAGCCGCTGGGAAAGTACAGTCTGAAGCGATTCATGGAGGGCTGAAAATGCAGATGCCATTCCTACATTAGCATTGCGGTGGTGATGTTATGGTTTTTTGGTTTATCCTTTGTACTGCTGTGCCATTCCGTAATAGGGCAGTGTTCTTAAACGCTTAAACAGGGTGGTGAAACAGATCAGAATTGCTCAATGAATACAAAGCGACAGGGTTGCGTTACGGACAACCAATGGAAACCTGTTTTCTTTTCATGAGAGAAGGGATCTGCCATTATGTCCGAATGGCCCCGGTCGGGATGTACTGATAGTCAACCGGAGGTTTCTGTTATACACGAAGCGTTCTTGATTATCGAAAAATTTTATTTTTCTCGTTCGGTCACCCCTACGGGGATTACCGAAGGAAAAAACCTTTTTAGTTGTAAAAAGGACTGATCACCATGGATCTCACCAAGGAAAAGATTATCACCTACCGTGTCGGTTCCCCTCCATTGACCCGCCGGGAAACCCTGGAGCTGTTAAAGGACACCCCCGGATGGTCTCTTGATAACGGCCACCTGACCCACAAATTCACGTTCGACAACAGCCCCGAGTCTCTTTCGTTCATAAATGATGTGATGGGGTTCTCACAGGCCGAAGGGCACATCCCTGATATCAAGCTCCGTGAAGGACGAATCGTCGAAGTCTCGTACTACACGTACCCTGCCGGCGGGCTCACGTGGAACGACTTTATCATGGCGGCAAAGCTGAATGAACGGGGACGCAGCGGGGAAGAATAAGGAAAAATTGTCGTAATTTCTTTTTTTTATTAAATCCCGAAATTCCTTACAACCTTCGCGCGGATTGATTCCTTTGGCAGCGCTCCGATCAACCGGTCAACCATCTGCCCTTGAGAGAAGAAGAGTAGGCAGGGGATGGCGGAGATGCCAAACTGCATCGCGAGGCGCTGGTTGTGGTCGGTATCACACTTGGCGAATGTGACCTTCCCCGCAAATTCCTGTGCGAGTTCTTCAACAATCGGCCCCACGCGCCGGCACGGACCGCACCACTCCGCCCAGAAATCGATGACAAGCGCCGGGTGATCCCGCACGAACTGTGCGAAATGGATCTCATCGATAGGCAGCACAACTACGTTTACCGGTGCCTGAGCTGCCTTCTTTGCCGGGTCGAACCGGTCCCGAAGCTCCTGAAGCTTCTTTTCGCGGATCTTTGCGAGTTCATCGTCCATGATCCCTTGTTTAAAAAAACCGGGTAATTAATGAGCTGTCCGATGTACTACGGTTTTACGAGTGAGTAAACTATATCAGCGCAACCCTGCAATATATTAACCCTGATTACGGAGCGAGGTAGGGTAGTCAGGATATCCCGACGGGCTCATAACCCGTAGACCGATGGTTCAAATCCATCCCTCGCTACTTGTTTTGCGATAAACGTTTTCCTGGTACGCAGCGATTATTTTAATAATCTGGCATCCTTCAAATAAATTTTAATATTTCATTTTCGCAATTACGTTTCAAACGATCCCAGATTTACCTGGTACGTGCCGGCGACAAAATCGATTTGTGGCGTCCTTCCCTTCTCGCCATCGATGGGGATGGGATAGCAGCCGGTGAGGCAGCCGGTGCAAAGATGATCCCACCCGCAGCCGATCGCCTCGATCAGGGCTTCAAGCGAGACGTGATGGAGCGTGGTTGCCGTGATGCTGCGCCGGACCTCTTCCTTTATCTTGTCGCTTGCAATCAGCTCCTGCCGGGTCGGCATGTCCACCCCGAGGTAACAGGGCGCCTTGATCTGGGGCGAACCGATCCGCACGTGCACCTCGCGGGCGCCTGCTTCACGCATCATGTCGATGATCCGCTTTGATGTGGTGCCCCGAACGATACTGTCGTCAACCAGTACCACGGACTTTCCGGCAAGGTGAGCCGGAATAGGGTTGAGCTTGATCCGCACCGCCCTCTCACGCTGCTTCTGCGATGGCATGATGAACGTGCGTCCCATGTACCGGTTCTTCATCAGGCTCTCGGCATAAGGGATTCCCGACCGTTGTGCGTACCCGATGGCGTACGCGATGCCGGAGTCCGGCACCGGGGAAACCGCATCGGCGGCAACCGGATCTTCATCGAACAACTTCCCGCCGATTGTACGCCGGACATCATAGACAAGGACCCCGTCAATAACCGAATCCGCACGTGCAAAGTAAATGTATTCAAAGATGCAGTGGGCCCGTACGGATGCAACCGCGATCTGGTTGCAGCGGATTCCCTCGCTGTCGATCCTGATGACCTCCCCGGGTTTAACATCACGCAGAAATGTTCCGTTCAACGCATCGACAGCAACGCTCTCGGATGCGACAATGTAGCCCCGTTCGGTTTTCCCGATGCAGAATGGTTTTATACCCAACGGGTCGCGGAACGCGTACAGCACACCATCGATCATCATCACGACCGAATATGAGCCCTGGAGCCGGCGCATGCACAGGTGAACCGCATCCTCCACGCTCCCCGACGTGCTGATCTCATCGATCAGGATCCTGGCGATAACCTCCGTATCCGTCGTGGTCGTGAAGATTTGGCCCGACTGTTCGTATTCACGGCGTAGCTCGTGGGTATTGACGAGATTGCCGTTGTGGGCAAGGGAAAAAGAGTGTTCCTTGAACTGGAAGTTGAGCGGCTGGATGTTTTCGGGGAGGTTGAACCCGGTTGTCGGATACCGCACGTGCCCGATGCCGCTTGCACCTTTCAAATCTGCAAGAGTAGTAGGGGAAAAAACATCGGAAACAAGACCCTGTCCCTTGAATTTATACAGGGTCGTGCCATCAAACGTGGATATTCCTGCGCTCTCCTGCCCCCGGTGCTGGAGCGCATACATGGCATAATAGAGCTGGATGGATACACCGCCAGCATCCACGATGCCAACGATTCCACACATGGTACATCTCGATTAATGGGTAGGGACCTTTGGTCGCTTGTTGATCCACCGGTAGCTGCGCAGTTTGGTGCTCCTTCCAAACCCGCAGGCAGAACAGACTTTCTTCTGTGCGTGATACGAGATGCGACCGCACCGCCTGCAGGCGATATGGGTCTTCTTGTTCATTTTGCCCATTGAGGGCGTGCCCTTTGACATCGCTCTTCACCTCAGGATTGCTCGATGGATGGCGATATGTAAATGACGTTATCCCCGCGGACGATAAGAGTCCCGACCTTCTGAACCTGCCCATTCTCCATCTCCTCTGCCTTGTCCAGCACGAGGTTCATGTGGACATCATAGCCCTGGAGAACGCCACGGATTTCCCTTCCGCCCTTTAATGAAACAAGGACGGGCTGGCGGTTCAGTACATGATCCAAAATATCCAACGGCCGTTTGGTCATATCATTACCCTGATTCCATCGCTCTGGAGTACAATTGTGCGTGAGCAGGATACTTAAACATACCGTAAAACCTGATACCGCGTGATTCTCGACAAAAAAAACCATGCATTCGCAATACAATTCGGACACCTGTTGCACAAGAAAACTATTTCTTTTAGAAACTGACACGTACTCACCGTACCATGAAAAAATTCACGGTGAAGAAGCGCCATTCGATCCGGAAAGGTCAGATCACCGATGTCTTTGCACGGTTAAGAGATCAGATAGGCGAAGGTGCAAACCTGTTCCATGGCGAGACCGTTGAGATCCTGGAGACAAGCACGAATCTCGCCTTTTACCTGATCAATAAAAAACCGGTGCTCATGGAGTATGGCGGATGGATATTCCCCACGCTCAAAGGGGCGATCGATCGACCGTTCCCACAGCGCCGGATCTCGGTGGATGCCGGTGCGATCCCGTATGTGGTCAACGGCGCTGACGTGATGCGTCCGGGCATCACAGGTGTCACTCCCGATGTACATGCACAGGCACCCGTTCAGGTCGTCGATGACCGGCATGGAAAACCACTTGCCATTGGTATCGCCCTGCTGGATGCCCCGCAGATAGTGCAGAGCACGACGGGAAAGATGTGCAAAAATGTCCATTACGTTGGCGACGAGATCTGGAACGTGGAGTTCTGAACAAAAGACCGTTCGGATTACAGCCCGTTCGTGCTCATTGAACGTTTCTTTCGTGCCAGTTTCCGTCAACAAAGGATAGATACTATTAAATAAAATTCTTTATACAGGATTGTTATGGTTAAAATTATCGATACACTCCTTGGCAAGAGCTCCGGAAACTCGGACGAGGACTATATGGAACTGGACCTTGCGTCCTATGAAGAGCATGCCGCCGGATCTCCCGCCCTTCTCGTCAAGATCGCGACCATCAGTGATCTCAAGGATACCCCGCGGGTCAAAGACGAAGTTTACTCCGGAAATATCGTAATCGTCGACATCTCACGACTCAAGATGGACAAGATCTCCTACGAACGCGTATTAAAGGACTTAAAAGAGGTCGCAAAAGACGTGAATGGCGATATCATCGGACTCGGTGATCAGCGCTATGTCGTCCTCACCCCGATGTCCGTAAAGATCTCCCGCGACAAGATTGGCGGAGCATAAAAAAGTGCGCACTGCCATCCCGGGCCCATGTCCATCCTGTTCGAATGAGATAGAATACCTATACCAGACCGAAGATATTCCCTATTTTTCAGAACTCCTCATTGTAAGCGCGAACTGTCCGTCATGCGGTTACCGCTACGTAGACACCCAGATCCTTAAGTCTGCCGAACCCGCACGGTATGAATTTTCAGTATCTGACGCAGAAGATCTCGCTGTCCGTGTCGTTCGCAGCATGAGCGGAACGGTGAAGATCCCCGAGCTGGGTGTGCAGATCGATCCGGGTCCGGCATGCCATGGATTTGTCACCAATATTGAGGGCGTACTCGACCGGTTTGAGAAGGTCGTGGAGGGGGCTCTTCTCTGGGCAGAGGATGGGGAACGGGAGAATGCAAAAAAACTTCTGCATCTGATCGCACAGGCACGCGAGGGAACCCTGCCCTTCACCCTGATCCTGGACGACCCCTCCGGCAACAGCGCGATCGTTTCAGAAAAAGCGCAGAAAAAGCCGCTTGCCATAGATGCGGAAAATTGTTAAGTGATCTCGAGTTCACCGAGCCAAGCACCGGGCTCGCGACGGATCTCCCCCACCACTTTTGCGTCATTCACTTCCTGCAGGACGCACTTGACACTTGATTTCGGTATAATATAGGCATACCCCATGCCCATGTTGAATGTACGGTACATCTCGACATTGCCGATCCCTCCCATCTTCTGGATCCATGGAAAGATTTCCGGAGGTTTGATTGGGTCGGTGAAGTGGAACCCGAACCGACTCAGACGTTTGAAATTGAGGAGCCCCCCGCCGGTAACATGGCACATGCCGTGCACTGTGCACCGTTGTGCAACACGAAGGCTCTCATGGTAGATGCGGGTCGGCGTGAGCAACTCCTCACCAAGTGTTTTTCCGTTCGAAAGCCGCTGGCCGTAATCCGCGTGCTCCTCAACGATACGCCTGGCGAGCGTGAGTCCGTTCGAGTGGATTCCCGTTGACGGGACGCCGATGATCACATCACCGGGTATGATCTTTTCACCGGTGATAACGCGGCCTCTCTTCTGCATGCCAAGACAGGTCCCCGCGAGGTCAAGCCCGTTGACAAGCCCCTTGAGCGTCGCCGTCTCCCCACCTACGATGTCGATGTTTGCCTGCCGTGCCCCCTCGTTGAGTCCCACGCCAACCTGTGCCATCTTCTCCACAGAGAGGTTATCCGTGGCGATATAATCAACAAAGGCGACAGGTTCAAGGTTCATCACATAGAGGTCGTTGACGTTCATCGCGATACAGTCAATGCCCACGGTCGTCCAGTCCCGCATCCGGTCGGCGACCAGCATCTTTGTGCCCACACCATCGGTTGTAAGTGCGAGCACATGATCACCGAATTCGATCAGCCCTGCAAAGTGGCCGACCTCCCCTATCATTGCTGGTGAACCTTTGCGGCGGTATGTCAGGTTCCTGACCAGGGATTTTATCGCGGTTGTTTCAAGGTCGATATCCACTCCAGATACGGCGTAGGAGCGGCTATTCCTCATCCGATGCCTCCGAAAGCCGGAATTCATCATGCAGAACGCGGACCGCACGGGGGCCATCTTCCTGCCTGACCACAAACGAAATGTTTGCCTCGCACGAACCCTGCGAGATCATCATCACATTTATCCCGGCCTTACCAAGGGCAGTGAAGATACGCCCCCCGGTACCGGGTGCCCCTACCATACCCGCACCGACAACGGCAACCGCACTTACATTGCGGTTCTCTATGACCTCCCGTACAATCCCCTGTTTCTCCAGCGGAGCAAGCGCTTCCGTCGCAACTGGCAGGTGCAACTCGTCAATGATAAGCGAGATGTTCGCTTCGGATGAGCCCTGCGAGATCATCATCACGTTCACCTCACGATCAGCGAGAGCCGAGAAAATCACCTTTGCAACACCAGGACGGCCGATCATCTGGGCGCCGTTGATATTGATCGATGCGACCTTTTCGATATAGGTGAGAGCCTTGACCACGCGGTTGTCCCGTTTCTGGTGACGCACAATGGAGGTTCCCGGGTGTGAGGGGTTGAATGTGTTCTTGACCCGGACCAAAATGTTCTTGCGCATCGCCGGTTCAATGGAGCGGGGGTGCATCACTTTTGCGCCGAAATAGGAGAGCTCCATCACCTCGAGATACGAGATCTCGGGTATCACCCGTGCGTTGCTTATCACACGGGGATCAGAGGTCATGATACCGTCCACATCCGTCCAGATCCAGATCTCGTTTGCATCGATGCCGGACCCGATGATGGATGCGGAGTAATCGGAACCACTCCTGCCAAGCGTGGTCAGGATACCGTCGGCCGTGCATCCCATGAAACCCATAATGACAGGAACCGACTTTTTCAGTACCGGACCAAGCCTCCGCCTGACCCGTTCGTCACAGTCCGGAAGTGCTGTGGATTCCCCGTGCTGGGAGGTTGTGACGATGCCTGCCTCGCACCCGTCCAGCACAACTGATGGGATGCCGCGCTGCTCGAGGGCTGCACCAAGGATCGGGGCGAGGAGCCGTTCACCATAGGACATAATATAGTCTTTCGAGCGTGGAGTGAGTTCCCTGAGATTGTGGACTGCGTGAAGGATGTTGCTGAGGTCATCCAGCCGTTCCTCAATGATCGGCCCGATCTCAATCACAAAACCCGGTGCTGCACCCTGAAGCGTTGTCATGTGGCGGGTGCGGAGTGCTTCGATGAGGGGGGTTATCGCAGATGCGTCCTTGCTATCCGGAAGTTTTGCGGAAATATCAATGAGCTGATCGGTAACGCCCTTCTGTGCGGAGACCACAACTGCAAGTTCGTCCCCCTTTTTGTGGTGCTGTTCCAGAATTTCGACAACGCGGGCGATACATGATGCATCGGCGACGGACGTGCCGCCGAATTTCATTAAAAGTCTCATGGCTGTCTCACTCGTGTATTGCCATTTATTTATGATATTATACACCCCACAGAGTAATAAGATGCGTGCAGATGACTGTGTAGACTGCCATGTGCTGGTGATCGGTAGCGGAGGCGCTGGTGTGCGTGCTGCGATCGAGGCTTCAGGATATGGTGATGTGGTGATTGTCTCCAAGACAATTGTGGGAAAGGGCGGTTGCACCCCGATGGCAGAAGGCGGATATAACGCCGTGCTCCGGGAGCAAGACTCCTGCGGGATACATTTCGAGGACACGATGAAAGGCGGGGCGTTCCTCAATGATCCATCGCTCGTGGAAATTCTGGTCAAGGAGTCGGCGGACCGTATGGCAGATCTCATCCACTGGGGGGCGGTCTTTGATTTCACCGAAGATAATGAAATCGCCCAGCGCCCGTTTGGCGGGCAGCGGTTCCCGAGGACATGTTATGCCGGTGACAGGACCGGTCATGAAATGATGACAACGCTTATCGACCACCTCAGTTCGACCCCGGTGGTTCAGATGAACGAGGTTGCGGTGATCGATCTCATAAAAGACGGTGATGCGGTTATCGGCGCGATCGCGCTCGATGAGAAGGGTGAAATGGTCATGATAAAAGCGGACAGCACCATCCTTGCAACCGGGGGCGGCACAAGGATCTTCGATATCTCCACCAATTCAGCGAGCGGGACGGGCGACGGGTTTGCGATCGGGTACCGTGCCGGGGCTGAGCTGATCGATATGGAGATGGTTCAGTTCCACCCGACAGGAGCGGTGTACCCGTATGACGCACGCGGCAGGCTCGTCACCGAGGCAGTGAGAGGGGAGGGGGGCATCCTGAAGAACATGCTCGGCGAGCGGTTCATGACGAAATACGACCCGGAACGGATGGAACTCTCCACCCGCGATGTGGTCGCCCGGGCGATCGCCACCGAAGTGCTCAACGGGCGCGGGACGAAAAACGGCGGGGTATACCTCGATGTCACTCACCTGCCCCGCGAACAGATCGAGGCAAAACTTCCAGTGATGCTCGAACAGTTCCTCAAGTTCGGTGTGGATATCAGGAATGAACCTATGGAAGTTGCCCCCACAGCCCATCACGTTATGGGGGGGCTGCGCATCACGCCGCGGTGCGAATCAACGCTGCGGGGGCTGTTTGCCTGCGGTGAGGTGGCGGGGGGCGTCCATGGTGCGAACCGTCTCGGCGGGAATGCCCTTGCAGACACTCAGGTGTTCGGCAAACGGGCGGGCGAGGCAGCCGGAAAGGCCGAAAAGCGCACCAAGAGGATCGATGAACAACAGATCGTGGGGGAGCACGAACACCTCATCCGGTTTCTCGAAGGGTCTGTCAGCCCTGCGGCGGTAACAGGAGATCTCCAGCGCGCGATGTGGAACGGTGCCGGCATCTTCCGGAACGCGACCGACCTGCGGGCAGCTCTTGCAAAGGTCATGCACCTTGCCCGCTCTGACATCAGAGCCGCATCAGCACGCAACCTGCCGGAATGCTGCACGTTCCAGAACATGTGCCTGACCGCAACACTTGTCTGCAAAAGCGCCCTGCTGCGCCCCGAATCCCGGGGAGCCCACGTCCGGACTGACATCTGCCATGCATGGGATGCACAGACCTCGCCGTTCTCCCATACCTACATCTCCAAAAGCCACGAAGGCATTATGCGCAGGGGTGGGACGGCATGAAGAAGATATCGGTGAAGGTGTTACGGTTCGACCCGGAAAAGGAGAGGGATCCGCACCTTGAAACCTACCTGATACCAGTAAATGACGGGGCGCGGGTGCTTCACGCACTCCATGCGATCCACGACGGGATCGATTCGACACTCGCGTACCGCTACTGCTGCGGGTCCGGGCAGTGCGGCAGCTGCGCCGTCCGGGTCGACGGGGAACCCGTCCTTGCCTGCATGGAAGAAGCCCGTGAGGGGATCGTCATCGAACCCCTGAAACTGCCGGTCAAAAAAGATCTCGTTGTTGACCTCCTTCCCATGATCAACGCGCTCCCCCACCTTGAGCCCGCGGGTGAGCCGGTGATGCTGTCAAAGCAGGACATCGATGCGATCAAACCGCTGCGCAGCTGTATCGAGTGCCTGGCATGCCTTTCCGTATGCCCGGCAATGGATGTGACAAAATTTCTCGGCCCGACCGCGATGCGGCAGGAAATGCGCCTTGCACTGGATCCCCGCAATAAAGCCAACCGGATCACTGAGGCGATAAGGGAAGGACTTTTTACCTGCACTACCTGCCAGGCGTGCTGGAAGGCATGCCCAAAGGACATCGAGATCCCCGGAAAGGCAATCGAAAAGCTCCGCGCCATTGCCAACAGGAACGGACTCACCCTACCACGACATCAGGAAGTTGCAACGCTGATCAAGGAAACCGGGCGCAGCGTTCCCAAAACGGAGCCGACCTTCCTCGAACTGGTGCCGGCAGAGGTCATCGAGCCGTATGGCGAGGTGAAAGGGACGGTCGGTTTTTTTGTCGGCTGCATGTACAACATGCGGCTGCCAAAAACCGCGCTCGACGCCATCGAGGTGCTCAGGCGCAACGGCATCCGCGTAATCATCCCAAAGGAGCAGGTCTGCTGCGGCTCCCCGCTCATCCGTACCGGGCAGCTTTCATTCCTCGATACCCTGAAACGCAGGAACATCGACTCATTCGTCTTCAGGGGGATCGACACCGTCATGACGATGTGTGCCGGTTGCGGATCGACGTTGAAGAATGACTATCGCACACCATTCAAAGTCAAAGACATCTCCGAAGTGCTGGCCGGGTGCGGCATCGAACCCCCGGCACGGCTTCCTGTCAAAGCAACGTACCATGATCCCTGCCACCTGCTCCGCGGGCAGGGCATCCGGGACCTGCCACGGCAGCTCGTCTGTCAGGTTATTGACCTCATTGAGATGCCTTCCATATGCTGCGGGTCCGGAGGTGGAGTGCGATCCGGAAACCCTGAAGAGGCAGCAGCACTGGGTAAAAGGAGGGGGGGAGAGATACAAAAGACCGGAGCGGATATCGTGATTTCATCATGCCCGTTCTGTGAATTCCATATCGCAGGGTACACGGATAAACCGGTGAAAAATATTGCATCCGTGCTCCTTGAAGGGTATACAGAAAAAGACCGGAGAAAGGGTGCAAAAGCGGTATCCAGACCGAACGAATAACAGAGACAGAGAGGGGAAAAGCCGGTATAATGCATACTAAAAAAATATTCGGGGATTATACAAATTTTTCTACGATGATGCGGATTTCATGATATATTCATATGCTTCCAGTGCTGCTTTCGCACCGTCACCGGCGGCGATAATGATCTGTTTGCTCTTCGCTGATGTAACATCCCCCGCTGCATAGACCCCTTCAACATTCGTGTGACAATCGATATCCACGACGATCTCCTTTTTATTGTTCAGCTCAACAAAACCATCCAGAATATCGGTGTTGGGGAGCCAGCCGATTTCGACAAAAACACCATCGAGATCGATTTTTTGCTCCACACCTTTTTCATCTTTTATCGTTATTGCTGATAGGAATTTTTCACCATGAAGAGCGGATATCTGCGTATGCAGGTGAAGGGTAATGTTCTTTTTTAATTTCAGTTTTTCCAGATATACGGGATCACCCCGTATGGTGCTTTTGACAATCAGGCTCACCGACTGGGCAATATCGCTCATCTCCACTGCCGTCTGGAGCGCGGAATTGCCGCCCCCCACAACCACCACCCGTTTTCCCTTGTAAAGGGGACCGTCGCAGGTAGAGCAGATGGATACCCCGCGTCCGAGGAACTGCTCCTCGTTGGCAACCCCCAGCTTTTTCGGGCGCTTGCCCTGTGCAAGGATCAGCGTTTTTGCCTTGAAGGTATTTTCAGATACCGTTGTGACGGTAAAAAGGTTGCCATCACGGGAGATTTTCGCAACACGATCAAGTTCGAGCCGGATGTCTTCCGTCCGGACCTGCTCTTCAAATTTTTTCATCAGGTCTTCACCGGTGACCATCCGATATCCCATATAATTCTCGATCGCCCACGACTCCAGCGCCTGCCCGCCAATATTCTCACTGATGATCGCGGTGGACAGCATCTTCCGTGAGCAGTACATTCCTGCGGTGAGCCCGGCGGGCCCTGCACCGACGATGAGAACATCGAACGTTTCACCTGCTTTTATGCGACCGAAAAGCTCGTTCAGCCGCTGCGAATCGAAACCGATAATAACCTCGTCATCGACAGCAATCACTGGCACACCGCGCTGTCCGGACAGGGCGACCATTTTTTTTGCCGCCTCAATATCTTCACCGACATCAATGCCCGTATACGTTACATTGTTCCTTTCGAGGAATGCCTTTGCCATCCGGCAGTACGGGCAATTTTTGGTGGAATAGACAGTGATCTGTTGCATCACACGGGATGTACCTTCCGATTAAAAAAAAGTGCCGTTGCCGTTGGGGGGGTATGTTCTCAGGGATGCCCCATTGGCATCGCAACGTTCTTTTCACCCTTTACCCAATACTGCATACGTGAAAAGCCGGTGATGATCAAATCCGATGCACGATATATAGGGCGCGTTATACTGATCAGTCTATTGGTATGTATATTTGTTGGAGGTATGCATGCCGCAGCTGACATGACGAATCCTGCACCGGAGCCGGTTGTCTTCCTGAATATGAATGAGGGGGGGGGGCGGTACGTTCTTGACCTCTCCGGGATGGGGGTCAGCGGGACCATCTATGGTGCCTCCCGCACCCGGAACGGTGCATGCGGGGGGGCACTTCAGTTCAATGGCATTGACGGGTATATAGCAATCCCGTTCAGTTCAAAAAATCATCCGGAAAAGGAGATCACGGTTGACCTCTGGTTTTTGATCTACTCGTACGAACGCCAGGTATTGATCTCATCTTATAATGAGAAAGGATACCGGATCGCATTCGATGATGGCGGGGACCTGTGGTGGACGATCAGTACCGAAGGATCCGGTGATATCTCGGTTCCGGTCCAGCACGAGAGCATACCGCCCAACCAGTGGCACCATGTCGCCGGAACCTATGATGGCCGGACTGCAAAGATCTATCTTGACGGCGTCCTGCGCAATTCGGTGGAGGGGACGGGGGCGATCCGCTATACCTACAGTAATTATGTGTTGCTGGGGGTCGATGCCGGCAAGGATGACCGGCCGGATCCGCAGTGCAACGGGTTTTTCAAAGGCGGGCTCGATGAGGTCAGGATCTATAACCGGGCACTCACCTACGGGCAGGTGATGGATGACCGGTTCCGCTGTCCACAGGAACCGGAGGCCCTTCCCTATGAAAAGACGAACCGCACGTTGCCTGCTGAATGTACCAATCTCTCAGCCACCTTTTCACTGCAGGGAGGGGGGGAGGCTACCCGAAAGGTCATTGTTTCCAATCCTGAGACCAAAGCGGTCTGGAATGTGCAGGTGCCGCAGGGTTCGACACTCACAGTAAATGTGAAGGATGCCTATTCGAAAGCCTATCCCGATTCATGGTATGTCGAGCTTGGCGATAACGGCAAGAGGATCACCCGGTCCATTGCATTTCCCAATACCATCAATACTCCCTCTGAAGCTGCCATCCCTTCAGGAGATGCAACGGTGATCATCAGGTACTTTGACGGTGTCAACCGGTTCCCTGCTTCCGCAATTGTCGATATCCGATGCACCGCGCCGCCACCGTTCATACCGGCGCCGATCCACCCCCTCTTCTCCAACCCCATTATTGTTATCTATACCGCATCATGGGCAACCCTCATTGCCGTCATCATCGTAATATTCTGGCTCCACAGGCGCAACAAAGGTAAGGCGGCCTAGCACTGCTTACAGAGTAAAAACAGAAAAAAAGGGATCAGAGTGTAACTTCACGGAACTGTTTGCCAAAGACACCGCAGATAGGGCATTTTTCAGGAGGTTTTCCAACTTCAATATTCCCGCACACCGGGCAGAGGAAAACCTTCTCCCGCCCCATGTCGTTGCCCCCCTGTAAGAGGGCGAGTGCCTTTTCGTACAGTTTTGCATGCACCTGCTCTGCCCTCATGGCATGGGTGAATGCGAGCACAGCATCCGTTTTTTTCTCGGTCTCGGCAACCTTGACGAACCCGGGATACATCTCGGTGAATTCGTGAGTTTCACCAGCAATGCTCTCTTTTAGGTTGTTCTGCGTGGTGCCGACCGCACCGAGCACCTTTAAGAGCTTCTTTGCGTGAATTGCTTCAGCCTCTGATGCTGCCTTGAAGAGCGTTGCGATATTTTTGAACCCCTCTTCTGCGGCCTTGTCAGAAAACGCCAGATATTTCCGGTTCGCCTGTGATTCACCGGCATAGGCTTCCTTTACATTCTCAACTGTTGCCATGAGGATATAATAAGGGTAAAAATACTTAAAGATTCTTTATAGGGCAGGTGATCGGGAACCTCCCGACATAGCAAGAAATTAAAAAAGAAAGGTATTTCCCACAAAAAAGTGACCGAATCGGTACAGAATCGTTCACAGTCTTTTGGTTTTTGAGGTATTGAATGAAAAAAATGAAGGATATGCCGCCGGCCGACCGCCCACGGGAGAGACTGGCGGCAAAAGGCCCCGCCGTCCTTTCTGATACGGAGCTTGTCGAAGCGATCATCGGCAGGGGGACCGCAAACCGCGATGTGCGGGCGATTGCAAAGGATATCTGCGATAAAATCCGTATCAAAGGGATTGTGCCATCGTATAAGGATCTGCAGGATATCGAGGGTGTGGGGGAGACAAAAGCTGCCCAGATCATGGCATGCTTTGAGCTGGGGCGCCGGCATTACATGGAGAAGAACAGCTCACGCAAGATCCTAAAGCCGGAAGATGTCCTCCCGCTGGTTGATGATATACGTGCACACCGGCAGGAACATTTTGTCTGCATGTCACTCAACGGGGCGGGAGAACTGCTGGGCAAACGTGTTGTCACCGTTGGGCTGGTCAACCACAGCCTCGTCCACCCCAGAGAGGTCTTTTCTGATGCGATTACTGACCGGGCTGCATCGATCATCTGTGCCCACAACCACCCGTCAGGCTCACTTGAACCCAGCTCGCAGGACATCCAGATCACCCGGCAGCTCAAAGAGGCAGGGACGACCCTTGGGATCCAGCTCCTCGACCATATCATCGTGACAAAAGACGGTTTTATCAGTTTAAAAGAGAAAGGGATGCTCTGA
>CAIULN010000075.1 GCA_903900025.1 uncultured Methanomicrobiales archaeon
ATACCCGACGGTGTCGCGGCGCATGTGGGTGCGCTCCAAATTTGTCATGGCCGCCACGTTCTTCCCGTTGATAAAAAGGGTGCCGGATGTGGGGACATCAAGGATGCCGAGCTGGTTCATCATCGTGGATTTCCCCGAACCCGACGGGCCCATGATCGCCACGAACTCATTTTCCAGAATATCGACCGAGACGTGGTTGAGCGCAGTGACGTCACCACTCTCCAGGTGGTACACTTTGGTTACATCCGCAAGCCGGATAAGAGGGAAATCGCTCATGCCGTGCCCTGTCATTTCCTCTTTAACTTTACAGCGATCCATTTCCGCTTCCTGTACACGACAATGCCGGCAACGATGATGATGCCTGCCGCGATGACAGGATAAAATGAACTGATGCCTCCGCCCCTGCTGCCGCCAAACCCGAAGATGCTGCCCCCGCCCGGACCGCCACCCGGGTTGCCACCGGTTCTCGCTGTAGTACTGCCTGTTGATCCGGTAGTCGTAACAGAAACCGTACTGCCGGAACTGCCCGTTATTGCGCCGGTGGTGCCCGAACCGGCATTTGCCCTGAGATTAAGGTTCTTTGTCCTGGAAAAGGAATTCCCGTCCCGGTCCTTCCAGCTGATGATCAGGGGCACTGATGAAAGGTCGGTGCTTGTAAACGTCAGTTCGAAACTCGAAAAGTCATCAGATGCGAGCGAGCCGATTGCATATTCAGAGTACGGTTCAACGGCACGTGCGGGTGATCCAACCGTTACCACCATGGACTTGGCATCCGTGAGGCCGGCGTTGCTTATATCCCCGGTAATCGTATACGACGACCCTGAAGACGTCAGGGCAACGTTGTTGACGACGGGCTGTACCGCCATTTTATCATCGCTGAGGGTTATGGGAAGGACAACATCTGCAGTATGCTCGTTATCCCCGTTCCAGTAGCTGACATGGAATGTGAGGTCCGATTCCTGGCGCGGTGTGACGGCAAACGGGATCTCAATGGAACTGCCGGCGCCCAGTGAACTGATATACTTCACGGACGGGCTTACGTCGATGCCGGTCCCCGCCGGTGTCACCATGATCTTTTTGATCTCTGCGTTACGGGGATTGATGAGGCTTACATTGACCGTATCCTTTGTGGAGAGGGAGAAATTGTCCGGTTTTTCCGAGATGCTTGCCTTGAGTTCTGTTGAATCCACCTTGATGATGAGCGGGTAGTGAATACTTCCGGAACTCTCTGTCCCGATACTAAAGAGCGGGAAATAGGTCCCGTCCGGCGGGTCGGCCTTGATCTGGAATGTATAGGTTATCGTGGATCCCGACCCGATGTAACTGACAGTGTTCCAGGTATTCTTGTTGACAATATGGATCTTATTGTCTAGGATATCCGGGTCTGAGAGCCCGACAGACTGGGTGCCTGAATTCATCAGCGTGATGGTAACGGTTCCCACTTCATAGGGATAGAATACCGCAGGGTCGATTTTAACGGACGATACATAGACAAGCGATGCCGCGTCCTGCCCAGCGGTCGATGTTGACGAACTGTCTGTGGTTGCCGCATGGGCGGCTGATATCATCAGCACGAGCAGGATACAACTGAATATGACGGTTTTTTTTCTCATAAATCCTCGATGGTATTGTGCACGTTGAGATCTCGTTTTGTCGGTTCCTGATCGTGGGATATAACCGTGTACTCCCTCACGGATCCCTGCACGATCCGGGTGCCGGTAATAATGGTAATCATGATAGTTCAGCCCAAAAAAAAGGAAACTTGCCGTGGGTTTTTGTCCTCTATGACTGCCGGCTGTCCTTTCCCGCCGGGTGGTTAACGGGGTGACAGGCAACCTTCGCATCCGGATGTGCCTTAAGATGGGCGTCGAACCATGTTTTGACTGATGCCGTATCATGGTTCTGGAGCGCGGCTTTTACTTCAGTTACATCAACGCCCTGTTGTTCAAGCCGGTCGATGATCTTCTGAGGCGCGAACTGCCCGGCCCTGCTTTTGAAATTATCGGCAGTGGCAGGCCGGGTCAGGTCTGCTGCATTGACGATGCCAATCAACAGCACCACAATGCAGTAGACAACAAGAGCCCCGACAATTATTTTTGGTGTTTTCATTCTGGTGTTCTCCATGGTGGTACTGGTGTGTACATGCTGGCGCGGTAGCGGGCGCACAACATGTAAAGTATATTTTACATTTTGTAATATAAACTTTTTCATTTTACTGGTATAGATTCCAATTTGGGAACAACCGGTGATGTCTTCCCCCTCCGTTCATGGAGAGGGCCGCGCGCAAATGAGCGCACGAGAAATCCCCATTATAGACCCAATGCAGGGGGGCTTTGTGTGGTGCACAACGTTCCAATAAAAAAATTAAGGATTATCAGTCGATAGCAACGGTACTGGTCACTGCATCGTACAGGAAAATTTCCTCAATGGTGACGTTGAAGTGCCGGGCAATTTTAATTGCAAGGTCAAGGGATGGGACGTATTTCCCTTTTTCTATGGCAAGAATCGTCTGCCGAGTGACCCCGATTGCCTTTGCAAGGTCCTCCTGCGTGAGGTCGTGCATTGCCCGGAACACCTTGATCTTATTCTTCATCGATCTCCCAGTCCCCGTATTTCCGGGCATAGTACATCCTGAAGCCGACGTAGAGGAAGAACATCAGGCACAGCAGCCCGAGCTGAACATATCCCATCGATCTCGGGGGCAGGATTTCAGACGGACGGATAGGCGGAGCTGCCCGGGGAAAAGAGGGGACATGAAGGATCTGCATGACAGCCCCGATAGAGAATGCACAGAATACCACCCAGAATACCTGCAGCGTTCTCATCGCCGCTTTCTCGGTGATCTTTGCGCTCCGCTCGTCTTCAATGAGATCCACAACCTTCCGCCGCGCCAGGTACACCGCGGCAACTGCAGCGATGAATGCGATCTCAATTAAAAGCGGTGTATGGATCTCTTCTGAATACCAGAAAAGGCCAACAAGGACGATCGCAATGCAGCCGACAATAAGATAAAAGGAGTTTTTTTTCATGGCGTCCCTTTGTTAAGTAAATTATACATTTGGTAATATAAGCATGACTATTGGATCCTTTTCCCCCATTACATCAGGAAATCAGGGACATTCCGGATACCCATGAGGGGGAAGGGACAGAACCAGAAGGGTAACAATTTTTTGTCAATGCTCATTACCGGCAATAATGGGACAATTCCCCGCATATTTATTGCCGAATATTTCGGCATTAAGTAACGCATACTGCTGAATTACAGGAGGAACATATCCTGCGGAGATGCATGATGAAATCCGGGACCGTGCTGCAGGAAGCGGTATCGCTAGCATACACCTGCCGGCAGTTTATCCCGACGAAAAGCCAATGGTTCCCGGAGAGGGGGAGGGCACGCAACGAGGGCTTATACCGCCGGGTCCTGAATGGATGGAGATTGCCATGGTGATCGCTTGCGTCAATACTAACCTGGTCGTGGGATCAGACGGTTCATACAGGACATATCCCCTCCAAAAAAAACATAGTACGCACGTGTTTTTGGCCAGATTATATCGTATAATTTATCAACCACCGTCTCTGAAAAGAGCTGGGAAGTATGGCCAGGTTCGAGTGCATCAGGTGCGGGAAATGCTGCCGGAGCTTTGGGGAATTTATCAGGGTTGAACGGAAGCTCACGGAGAGGGATTTTTATTGCCGGTACGGGATCACCAATGAACTCTTTTTAGTCCATGTCCAGCCGGAATTTGCTAAAGAGATTTCAGATGAATTTTCCAAATGGGGGGAAACAAAAAAGGATCCGGCTCAGAAAGGGTGTCTATTCATGCGGGAGAATCCTGCAGGCAAGGGTTTTGCATGTGCAATTTATCCCACACGCCCCTCGATCTGCCGGGAGTTCAAGTGCTACCGCATGCTGATCCACCACACCCCGAGCGGTGAACTTCGCGGGAAGGTGATCGGGATCAACGAGCTCAGGACCCAGGACGAGATACTGGCAGCGATCTGGAAAGAAAAGATATCGCCATTGCCACACCCGATTGAAAGCCAGCATACCCCGGCACAAACTGCCCACCGCCCGGGAGCGCCGGCAGTCCACGGGAATGATACCCATATCCATGCCCACCTCTACGGGCTGACGCGTAACGAGGACAAAGTGTGGGTGAACAATGTCATTACCGTACTCGCGGCACACGGGTACCATGCGGACCCCGTTGAAGATTGACCCTTTTTTGCAGTAAGAAAAGCATCTGTTTTACAAATCCCTCATGATCCCTCATCTGGTGATCAACCGCACATTCCCTCCTTTTCACCCGCGCCGGAAGGATTGAAAGAATACCGGACAACGGTTCGGTGCTGCACTACCCTCTTTGACCTGTGAATGACAGCATGCACATCGATCAGGCAGAAGGCCCGGGTACCTTTCATGCGGGGCGTGTGTTATGGAAGATTTGAAATCGTCGCAAAATCCTCCAGGTACAGCTCCTCGGGGCGGCTTGCGAGGACCTCGGGCGGGAGTGCGGCAATCAGCCGCTGGACCCATCCGGATTCCAGCATGCCCGAGGATCTTTTCAGGCAGTTGCGCACGGTCTTGCGCCGGTGAGAGAAGAGCGCCCGGACGACATCTGCATAGCGTTTTGTATCCTTGATAAAGAAGATCGGAGGGCGGGGAATGACCTTGACAACGGTTGAGTGCACCTGCGGTCTGGGCGAGAAGCAGTTCGGGGGCAGGGTGAAGCACTGCTGTACCGTGGCGTATGTCTGCACCATGATCGAGAGCCTGCCACAGTCCTTGGTGCCGGCGGGGGCGGCCATCCGTTTTGCAAACTCCATCTGGTACATCAGCACCGCGACCTCGAATCCATGCTCAAGCAGACGGAACGTGATCTTCGATGATACAGAGTACGGGAGGTTGGAGACGACCATCGAAAAATGAGGTAACTCGCAGCGGCTCGCATCGCCATGCGTGACGGTGAACCTGCCGGCAGCGATTTCATGACGGAAGCGGTCATGCAGCCCCTCACAGAGCTCCTGGTCCAGCTCCACCGCGTGCACGGTCGCCCCGTGGTTCAGGAGTGCCTGTGTCAGCGCACCGTCCCCAGGCCCGACCTCCAGCACTTCGCGATCACTCACATCCACAAGGGATACGATCCGTTCGACCGCAGACGGGTCGATTAAGAAATGCTGGTCGTGATACGCCTTCATTTCGTGGTGAAGACGTGGTATTTCACGTCCTTGCTCTGCAGCTCTTCCATGATCCGGGCAATGATCATCTTCTCCGGGTGCGGGATGGACTTGATGCGTGCTGAAATATCGAAAAAGCTCTCGAACAGCTTCCGGTTTCTGGCGTCCAGAATCTCCCACATCAGTTTCTTGCCGATGCCCGGGAGCAGGTGGAGCATGTGCATCTTTGGGGTGATCGGGACCGCGGTATTGAAGAACTGGACGAAGTCGTGCTCACGCTCTTTGACCACCTTTTCCACGATGAACGGCAGTTCGCCCCGGGCAGTCTGCGTCAGCTCCTCGTACCCGATCCTCCGCTTCACCCGCTCGATCTGCTCCCGCTCGCCATCCCCGATATAGAGCTTCTCGTACAGTTCGATGGCGATGCCTGGTTTTGGCACGAGCTCGAGAAGCTTGAACTGCTCAAGTCCCATTGCCTGTACAAGGGGCTCACGCTTGAACGGGGGGCGGGGGTCCTCAGGGTGCCCTTTTGCCAGTACATCGAGGACTATGCAGTTGATCTCCTTCTTCTCGACCTTCATTGCGCCACCTCAGAAATGGGATGAAACGATCTCGAGAATGGCATCGAGTTCTTCGGGAACGAGCGTGAACCGTTCCTTTGCATAGATAGCCCGCAGCTCGTCACGTGTCCGGGGCATGACATTTGCGATGCGGTAGGCGATCTCTGGCTTCATCTTCTCCAGTTTTAAGAGTGCCTGGACGAGCGATGCTGACTTTTCAGGTGTGGTCTTTGCGAGTTGATTGGCATGCTCGATGCTGCGGCGAAACTCGTAGGACATCTCCTTTTCAGCGGCAATCCGCTGCGACTCAACGCCCAGCAGGACTTCGCGTATCTGGGGGAGTGTGACCTTCTCTTCGCTAACAATACCCTTGACTTTCATGCCAGACTCCTGATAGTGGATTTACCGTTGTGCTTTTAGATGTTGTGGTCGTGCGATCACGATCTTCTCGGAATTTCCGTCAGCAATTGCGAGCATCCATGCGCGACCGCGCTGGCCGACAACGGTCCCTGTCCTGCCGTGGAACCTGCGGTGGGGCATGCCTTTCTGGACGCTTGAGTCGCAGACGATATGGACTTTGTCACCGACTTCAAATTTCTGGATGACGCAGGTGCACGGCGGCAGTCCGCGCTTCCTCAATTCCTTCTTGAACTTATAACGTGTCTTTTTTCGTGGTCCGTTGTGATGTGCCATGCTTACTCTCCCTCCCTTGTTCCCCCGACCTGCAGGACATCAAGGCTGGTGACGTGCGCCGGTCGTTGCAGGATCTCGGCAAGACTCGGGTGTGTTCTTCCCTGATCGCCTGACACGAGTTCTTTGATGTAGAGGCCGGCTTCGCCGAGGATTTCGGCAATAAATCTGCCGTCCTGCACACCTGCATACTCGATATCGAGGACTCGGCGCTCCCGGACCTTGTCAGCTCTCCGGTGGGCGACCCGCTCGGGCGTGCGCTGGTATATTGTTACGCCCTTTAAGGTTTTTAAGGCATTTGCGAACTCTTCCGCAGATAATGCACCTTCAACCTCAACCAGGATCCTGTATTTTTTATGCGCTTTACTGGATTTAAGGGTTTCCACCTCTGCCCGCTCGCTCCACCGCATAAGAGTCACTGCCACCCGTCCGGCTGCACTCCGGTTGATCGCGTCCTCAACAGACGCAAGATCCACCGTCCGCCGCTTTGGGGCGACAACTTCAAGGATAAACGGTCTGCCCGTGCCGATCATCCGTGCATCGATGTCTTCCCTTCCTGCACCGTGGAGCACCGCATTTTTTGCAAAAAACAGGGCAATGACCGGGCGCCCGATCAGCTCTTCCACCGAGTCCTGGTACTGTTTGCCGGTAAAATTGCATTTCTCGCACCCGGCACCCCGGCAGGCGCGGCAGTCCCAGTGCGTCTGGGGAATGCCCCGCTCATGTTTCCGGTACCTGCCGTAGAAAAAGAGCGGGCTGATCTGCACATCGACTTCATCCCGTGCAAGGTCTAAAAGCAGGACAATGTCGGGTTTTTTAAAGTCAACGTCTTTTCCCGTGATGGCAGAGACCGCTTTGCCCACTTCCCGGTTTATCTCTGACTTGATGGGTTCCGGGTCGGCAAGGGAGAGGTCGCTCCAGACCATCTCCTCGCTCTCTGATATCAGCGGGGGGACGCGGCAACCGACAAGGAACGTTGTATACTCAATCCCTTCCATGGCAGCAATGGCACGCTCTGCCCACACTGCTATGGTCTCGAAAAAATTACCGCAGACCCAGCAGGTACCGGTGAACGGTTCAAAAGGGAGGTTCTCTGCAACCGCACGGGCAGTCCGCACCGCACTGCCCCGCTCATCATTGGTGAGCCCGTGCCCGCGTTTGCCAAAGAACCTGCCAAGGCAGTGGTCGCAACAGTCCCCGTAGGAAAGGATTTTGCCAACGGTCTCGTTCATTTCCATCCGGCACCCCTCCGGTCCAGTTCATTGAGCAGCACCGTGATTGCAGAATCGGCGTGGAGGACCGCCGGACCGACAGAAAATTTCGGGCACGCCGATAGCAGCGTTTCCTCATCTGCAGAAAAATTCAGGTGGTCGGAGAGCAGGAACGCATCCGGTACCACATCAGCTGTGCGGATGTCGGTACCCCTCTCATCCAGCACGCCGAACCGGTGTTCCCGGACCAGCCGTTCGACCCCGCCCTTCCGCACGGATACCCCCTCTGAGGATTCGCGGAACTCAGAACCGCACGGGAGTAAAAGCGCTTTTTTTATCAGCGCTGCCGGGCTGCGTTCGTCCGGGTTCAGCGACCGCACCTTCTGCCCGGAAAATTGTACTGTCCGTGGCGGGACGGGCGGACCGAGCAGCACGATCGCACACTCCACGTCACGCCGCAGGGTGTGGGAAAGGAAGAGCGATGCATTGACGCACCGGCAGAGCACGTCCATGCGCCCCCCGCCTGACGGGAGGTCATTGAGGCTGAACGCTCCGTCAGTGCGGGCGGTATGCCCGACAATCGCAAATGACGTCATCTCACTGCATCCCTGAAAAGCGCTTCATCAGGCGCTGCATGTTGAACTTGCCGCCGGCACCCCGCAGCCCCTTGATGGTCCGCTGCATCAGCTTGTAGTATTTCAGGAGCTCCCTGACCTCATCCGGGGTTGACCCGGCACCGTGGGCAATGCGCTGCATCCGGGAGCTGTTGATGAGCGAGGGGTCGTCCAGCTCGGCACTCGTCATCGAGTCCATGATGATCCGGTAACGCACCATCTTGGTGCTCGTGACATCATAGACGCCTTCGGGGAGTTCCATGTTGCCCAGCGGGAGCATGTTCATGATCTGCTTGAGCGGGCCCATCTTGTTGAGCGCCTCGAGCTGCTGGTACATGTCGCGGAGGGTGAACTTCCCCTTCATCAGCGTGGTGGCATCCATGTCACCCGCCCTGATGGCCTCCTCCGCCCGCTCAGCGAGCGCCCGGAGGTCGCCCATGCCCAGCAGGCGGGAGATGAAGCCGTCCGGGTCGAACCGCTCGAGGTCCTCGCTCGTTTCGCCCTGCCCGATGAAGACGATCCCGCTCTTTGTCTCCGCCACCGCTGACAGCGCCCCCCCGCCTTTGGCAGTCCCGTCCATCTTCGTGATGATGACCCCGTCGATCCCGATCGCTTCGTGGAACCGTCGCGCCTGTTCGCTCGCCTGCTGCCCGAGCGCCGCATCGACGACCAGCCAGCGGTGCGTCGCTTTCACGAGCTGGTTCAACTCGATGATCTCTTGGATCAGGTTTGCCTCAAGCGCGTGCCTGCCCTGCGTGTCAACGATCAGGACTTCAAGATCCTTGAACGAATGCAGCCCCTGCCGGGTGATCGCCAGCGCATCTTTTTCCTGCGGGTTGCCAAAGCAGGGCACGTTGATCCTCTGGCAGAGGGTAAAGAGCTGGTCGTACGCACCGGGGCGGAAGGTGTCGGCACAGATGACCCCGACCTTGAGCCCCTTCTTCTGGAAATAGCGGGCGACCTTTGCCGTCGTGGTGGTCTTGCCGCTGCCCTGCAGGCCCGCCATCAGGATGACCTGTGGTTCCAGCTTCACGTCCGTGGATGCCCAGATGAGCCGTACGAGCTCCTGGTACACGATGCGCAGCACGTGCTCGCGCACGCTCATGACCTTTGAAGGGGCCTCGTCCAGCGAGCGGGTGCGGATCGCCTTTGAGAGCTCCATGACGAGCTTCACATTCACGTCGGCGGAAAGGAGCGCCCGCTGCAGGTCTTTGACCAGCTCGTCGACGGCTGCACGGTCGACGACCGTCCTGCCCGCGAGCTTCTTGAGGGCATCCTTTAACGATGTCGACAGGGAGTCGAGCATCAGGCATCACCCAGCAGTTCCTCGACGACTGCCTCAGGCGAGAACGGGACAATGTCATCATATCCCTGCCCGGTGCCTAAAAACATCAGGGGTTTTCCGATCGTGTGGGCGATCGAAATTGCCGCCCCGCCCCGCGAGTCCATATCTGCCTTGGTGAGCACGACCGCGTCAGCCCCAACCGTGCGGTCGAACTCCGCTGCACGCACGACCGCGTCGTTTCCCGCGATCGCTTCGTCGACGTAGACCACGAGATCGGGCTTCATGACCCGCCGTATTTTTTCGAGCTGGCTCATCAGGTTGGCCTTGGTGTGGAACCTTCCCGCCGTGTCAGCGAGGATCACATCCATCTTGTGCGAAACGGCGTACTGGACCGCATCAAAGAGCACCGCTGACGGGTCGGCTCCCTGCTGGTGCTGGATGATCTTGATCCCGGTCCGTTCCGCGTGCACCTCGATCTGCTCGATCGCGCCGGCCCGGTACGTGTCCCCGGCGCCGATCACGACCGTGAAACCCTGCTTCTTCAAAAAGTCCCCGACCTTTGCCACCGTGGTGGTCTTGCCCGTGCCATTCACGCCGGTAAAGAGGATCTTGACCGGGCGCTCGTGGTTTTTAATATAGGTAATCAGGTCAAACCCCTCCCCCAGCACACCGAGCAATGCGCTGCGCAGGGTGGAAACGACCAGCGAATCCACCGACTGCCCGATCCGGCGGTGTTTTCCCACAAGGTCCTTTTTGACGTGGGCAATGATCGCATCCGTGACCGGCAGCGCCACATCGCTCTCGAGCAGCGTCATCTCGAGCTCATACAGTGCATCGGCAAGCTCTTTTTCGGTGATGATCAGCTCGCGGTCGATGACAAACGTCCTGACTTTGCTGGCAAATGTTGCGGTTTTCTTTGCGGGAGGCCGGACCTGCGGTTCAGGAGCGGCTGAGCGGGAGGCTGCCGGAGCGTCTGGCTTCTCTGAAGGGGGCGCAGCAGCGGCAGCCTCTATGCTCCCGGAAAGCAGGGCACGGGCAGACTGCAACCGTTCGCGAAGCCCCCCGAACATGCACGCCTTCCCAAAGACTTATTCGTCCTGATCGCCCATGGCAGCCTGTGCACCACGTTCAGCCTGTACAGTCTGCTGGTATCCCTGCTCGATCCTTTTTGCGATCTCGTTCATCTGGGTGCGGAGCCGGTCGAGTGTCTCGACAACCTTCTTTTCCGAGGCTTCCATCTCGATGATCCGGTCTTTTAAAAACTCGACCGCATCCTTGTTCGTCCGCTCGACGATCACATCGGCACCGATGTTGAGGAGCACCTTGTCGGGTTCCAGCACTTTGACCCGGACGCTTGCGCCACCGCCGATCTGCAGCAGGACGGTGCCGTCATCTGCATCAGAAATGCCCTGCAGCGCTTCGACTGCGGCGAGCGCCTCCATCCTCCCGTTCTCCATCAGTTCCAGCTGGCTGGCAAAAATCTCCGCCTGCTGCCCGTACTGCTTGAGGTAATGCTCAAGGGTCAGCAGCTCACGCTGGTCCATCGGTTCTCCCTTATTCACCCTTATGCACCCCTGATAAACTCGTCTTCCATGGTTGGCAACAATCCTTGCGTTCTCTCTCAGCATATGGGCTGGTGGCGTTATATTGTTAATGGAGGCGGGTGGAAATCAGGGTACACACCTTCTTTGTGAATCATATGAACCCGTCATCTGGAGCCGGACCGCGGCAGGGGACTTTTAATTGCCACCATTTGCCCGGATCAGGGAGTTGAAAAGGACCGGATCACCGGCAGGTTCTGAAAAACATTCAGGTATCGGCCTTCCCTTTTTCCATCTGGCGGGAAAGGTTCACACGCTCGAGGGCAAGGGCAGCCTGGTTCGCAAACGCCGTCAGGATACGCTCCTGCTCGTGGGTGATAATGCCATCGGGTTCGACGGGCTTCACGCCAAGGATCCCCAGCACTCCCTGCGCTGTCTGGAGCGGGATGTACCTGAGCCGTGACCCGTGCAGCGTGTCCGTGTCATAGCCGGCGATTGCACCGTGCCTGAATGCCCACGTCGCTACAGCGAGTTCATCTGCATCGAGGCTGAACCCGGGGCTTGCAAAGTGCGCCACCAGCTGGTCGTTGTCAGGAAGGAGAAATGCGGACTCCCACCTGAAGATCTCGTTGATGTGCTTCCCGACCACGGAACTAATCGAGTCGGTATCAACAGCGGTGGCGAGGTCCTGCGACAGGGCATACAGGGTGCCTGTCTCGTTTTCCCGCATCTGGGCCGCAACGGCATGTTCACGCACCCGTGCGACAAGCAGGCTGACCAAGGCACCGATGCCGATCAGCCCGGTAAAGGAGATGAGGTACTCGAGATCGCTCACCCGGAAACTGAAGTAGGGAGGTATAAAGGCAAAATCAAACGCCAGTATCCCGAGCACGGCAGTCATGATCATAGGGCGTATTCCCCAGCGGTACGCCGATATGACAACCGCAAGGAAATACAGCATCATCAGGTTCACCGGGGAGATGATCGATTTGACCAGCCACCCGATGAGCGTGATGATGATGATGAGTGCCAGGCTGTTGACAAAACCCCGTGGGGGTGTTGCAGGGAGGAGCGGTTCCAGCTCCACGGGTTTCTGCGGCACCTTTTCACTGCTGCTGATGACGTACACATCGATCGTCCCGCTGTCATGGATGAGCTGGTCAACGACCGACCCGAACACAAACTCCTGCCACCGCGGGCGCAGGGTTTTCCCGATGATGATCTTTGTGATATTGTGTTTCCTTGCATAGTCGATTGTCGTGTCGGCGACATTGAGCCCGAACACTGTTGCGGTCTTTGCCCCCAGCCTCTCTGCCAGCTGGAGGGACCGCCAGACCTGCTCTTTTGATTCTTTTTGTAGCCGCTGGTGGGAGGGCGTTTCGACGTAGATCGCGGTCCAGCGGGCATTCATCCGGTCTGCCTGCCGGCGGGCGGTCCGCACCAGCCGTTCCGAGAGCGGGCCGGGACCGACGCAGACAAGGATGCTCTCCCCGGCAGCCCATGGCCCGGAGATCGAACGGATCTGCATATAGGCAAGCATCTGTTCGTCGATCCGTTCGGCTGCGCGGCGGAGCGAGAGCTCCCGCAGGGCATACAGGTTCCCCTCATTGAAGAACTGCTCGACGGCCCGTGCAGCCATTTCGGGAACATACACTTTCCCCTCTTTTAAGCGCTGGAGGAGTTCTGCCGGTGCAAGGTCGACCAGTTCGATCTCGGTTGCCTCATCGATCACCCGGTCCGGGATGGTCTCGCGGACAGTGACGCCGGTGATCTGCGCAACGACATCGTTGAGGCTCTCGAGGTGCTGGATGTTTAACGTGGTGTAGACGTCGATCCCCGCGTCAAGGATCTCCTCGACGTCCTGGTACCGCTTCGGGTGCCGTGACCCCGGGGCATTGGTATGGGCAAGTTCATCGACTAGGACAAGCCGGGGCCGGATGGCGAGCACGGCATCGAGGTCCATCTCCGGGAGGGTAACCTCCCGGTAGGTCACCATCTTTCTTTGTATGATGGGGAGCCCTTCAAGGAGCGCCTCGGTCTCCGCCCTTCCGTGCGTTTCGACATATCCGATCTGCACGTCAATCCCCTCATTCTTACGGAGGTGCGCCGCGGTGAGCATGCCGTAGGTCTTTCCCACGCCGGCGATGTAGCCTAGAAAAATTTTTAATTTTCCCTTGCTTTTCTGCCGCTCCTCGCCCTGTACGCGGGCAAGGAGGGTGTCAGGATCAGGACGGTTTTTCTGAGGGACGGCCATAGAAACGATTCACACACCCATGAGTACGAGCAGCAGGTCAATAACCTTTATTCCAATGAACGGTGCGATGAGCCCCCCGATCCCGTAGATGAGGATGTTTTTTTGCAGTGCCTCTTCTGCCGTCATCGGGCGGTACCTCACACCATGGAGGGCAAGAGGGATAAGGGCGACAATGATGAGTGCATTGAAGATTACGGCCGACAGGATTCCGTGGACAAGGCCCATGATGTTGAGGGCAGCCAGCACCGGGTAGGTGGACATGAACGCGACAGGGATAATGGCAAAATATTTTGCCACGTCGTTGGCGATCGAGAAGGTGGTGAGCGCCCCCCGTGTCATCAGGAGCTGCTTGCCGATCTCCACGATCTCGATCAGTTTGGTCGGGTTGGAATCGAGATCGACCATGTTCGCCGCTTCGCGTGCGGGTTGCGTGCCGGAATTCATCGCAACGGCGACATCTGCCTGGGCGAGCGCCGGCGCATCGTTCGTGCCATCCCCCGTCATGGCGACCATCCTCCCCCCTGCCTGGTACTCGCGGATCAGCTGGAGCTTGCTCTCCGGTGTCGCTTCCGCGAGGAAATCGTCCACCCCTGCTTCGGCGGCAATCGTTGCGGCGGTCAGCCGGTTGTCGCCGGTGATCATGATGGTCTTGATCCCCATTCTCCTGATATGGGCGAACCGTTCCTTGATCCCCCCTTTCACGACGTCTTTTAGGTGGACGACACCGAGCGCCGTCCCGTTGTTCGTCACGACGAGCGGCGTTCCGCCTGCCCCGGCGATCGTGTCCACCACCTGTTTTAAGTTTGCCGACACCATTTTGCCGCACCTCTCAATATGCGTGAACATGACATCTGCTGCCCCTTTCCGGATGCGGACATCCCCAATGTCAACACCGCTCATCCGCGTCTGGCTGGAGAACGGGATGAACTGCATCTCAGGCGCCGTATCCGTAGCCCCGACCGTCCTGCCCCGCAGCCCGTACTTCTCCTTGACCAGCACGACGATGCTGCGCCCTTCAGGAGTTTCGTCCGCGAGCGACGCGAGCTGCGCCGTCTCGGCGAGGTCCAGAAGAACCGTCCCGTCAACCCGGACCAGGTCGACTGCCTGCCGGTTCCCAAGCGTGATGGTGCCCGTCTTGTCGAGCAGCAGCACGTCCACATCCCCTGCAGCCTCAATCGCCCTGCCCGAGGTCGTGATGACGTTGCGCTGGATGAGCCGATCCATCCCCGCAATACCGATCGCGGAGAGCAGCCCGCCAATCGTCGTCGGCGCAAGGCAGACAAACAGCGCGACCAGCACGGTGATCGTGACCGGAGTACCGAAACCCGCCGTCTCCACACTGTATGTTGAGAATGCCCACAGCGTTCCGCAGACAACGATAAAGACGGCAGTCAGCCCGATGAGGAGAATGCCAAGCGCGATCTCATTGGGGGTCTTCTGCCGTTTTGCCCCTTCAATAAGCGTGATCATGTGGTCGAGGAACCCCTCGCCGGGGTTCGCGCTCGCACGGACAATCAGCCAGTCCGAAAGGATGACGGTACCCCCCGTGACGGCACTCCGGTCCCCACCGGACTCGCGGATCACCGGGGCACTCTCACCGGTGATAGCGCTCTCGTCAACGGATGCGATGCCTTCCACGACGTCACCGTCAACCGGGATCGGATCGCCGGCTTTTACATAGAAGAGATCCGACTTCTGCAGTGTCGAGGATGAAACGACGAGATAGTCCTCCTGCACCGGCTCTTTGCCCTTTTTGATGGTGTACCCCAAATAGAGCTTTTTTGCCACCGTGTCCTGCCGCATCCGGCGGAGTGATTCTGCCTGCGCTTTGCCCCTTCCCTCCGCGAGCGCTTCGGCAAAGTTGGCAAAGAGGACGGTGAACCAGAGCCATACAGCGATCGCCCCGATGAACCCCGCCGGTGCCTCACCACCCCCGCCGAATGCCTGAAAAAACAGCAGGGTCGTGATCACGCTGCCCGCCTCGACGGCAAACATAACAGGATTCCCTGTCATGTGGCGCGGGTCGAGTTTGAGCACGGCATCAATGACCGCCCGAGAGTAGAGCGCCGGAAGGATTGCATGGGGGTTATGGGTTTTGCGAAGGTCAGACATGAATCCCACCCCCTGCCAGCCGGATGAGGTGCTCGACAACGGGGCCGAGCGCGAGCACGGGGAAGAAACTGAGCGCACCGATGATGATGACGACAAAGACGAGCCAGATGACAAAGAGCGGGCGGTGGTCACGCAGCGTTCCTTCACTCCCGGGGACGATCTTCTTTGCCACAAACGAACCGGCAAGCGCGAGCGTGAGGATGGCAACGGCATACCGCCCGATGAACATGCAGGCCGCGATCGCCAGATTGTAGAACAGGTTGTTTGCCGAGAGCCCGGCAAAGGCGCTGCCATTGTTCTGGGAGCCGGAGCTGAACGCGTACAGGATCTCCGTAAACCCGTGCGGCCCGGGATTGAAGACCGAAGCCTTCCCGGGATCGGACAGTACGGCAAGTGCGGTGCCAATAAGGATTAAGAAGATGGGAATGAGGATGATGATAGTTGCGAGCTTCATCTCGTGCGGTTCGATCTTCTTGCCAAGGTACTCAGGCGTCCGTCCGACCATCAGCCCGGCGATGAACATCGCGATGATGACAAAGACAAGCATCCCGTAGAGTCCTGATCCCACCCCGCCGTACACGACCTCCCCCAGCTGCATATTGAACAGGAGCACAAGGCCCCCGAGCGGGGTAAAGGAGTCATGCATCGCATTGACCGCACCGCACGATGTCACCGTGGTCACGACCGCAAACAGCGCTGACGGCATGATGCCGAACCGCACTTCCTTGCCCTCCATGTTGCCGCCCGGTTGGATCGCTGACGTGCCCTGGTCGATCCCGGTTGCGGCAAATGCAGGACTGGCCCCGGATTCCGCCCAGATGGCAAACCCAAGAAGGGGGATGAACATGAGGGTCATGGCAAGAAGGATGCTGATCCCTTTCCTGCCTGCCCCGATCATCTTCCCGAAGGTGTAACAGAGCGCCGAGGGGATGAGAAGGATCGCGACGACCTCGATGAAGTTGGAGAACGGCGAGGGGTTCTCGAACGGGTGGGCGGAGTTGGCGGCAAAGAACCCGCCGCCGTTCGTGCCGAGCAGTTTGATCGCGACCTGGGATGCGGCGGGCCCGAGCGGGATGGTCTGGGTCGTCACCAGCGCACCGCCTGCATCCTTCACCGGATCGAGGAGCGGCACGGTGACGGGGCCGGAGAGTGTCTGCACCGTTCCCTGTGAGACGAGGATGAGCGCGATGATGGTGCTGAGAGGGAGCAGGATCATGACGCTTCTTACGAGCAGCACCCAGAAATTGCCGATCGTGGATGCGGACTTCCGCGAGAGCCCGTAGATGAGGCCGGCGAGGACCGCCATTCCCACTGCCGCTGATACAAAGTTCTGGACGGCAAGCCCGATCATCTGCGTCAGGTAACTGACCGTCGTTTCCGGGACGTACGCCTGCCAGTTGGTGTTGGTTGCAAAGCTGACCGCGGTATTGAGCGAGAGGTCCCACCGGATGGGGCCGGCGCCGGCAGGGTTGAGCGGGAGGAACTGCTGCACCTCCTGGAGCAGAAATACAAACGCGATGCTGATGGCAGAAAAGACCATCATCGCGACCGCAAACACCTTCCAGTCCATCTCGTCGCCTGCACCCGCCCCCGATGCCGCGAGGAGCCGGCGTTCGAGAGGATCGATGAGGGGCGAAAGGATGTTCTTTTTGCCCGTAAACACCCGCCACATGAACCTGCCCAGCGGGACGACGGTCACAACAAAGATGCCAAAGAAGAGCACCAGCACTGCCCACTCTGCAAGGCGCCGGTCGGATGGCTGGGGAGGGAGACTGTCAGGCTGCTGCCCGGATGACGCTGGACCGGATGACGCGCCCAGGTCGTCAAGGGCGAGGTTGAGCTGGAGGACATTGATGCGGGGCTCCCCGAAGATCCAGAACTGGCGGGGTTCGGCAGAGCGGCTGACAAGCGCCCGCACGTCCTGTTCGCTCATGCCCCGTTCACGGGCGACCCGGGGCACCTGGTAGTACGCGGCGGCAACCGAGATATCAGGGTCAAGCCCGCTTCCCGATGCGGTGACAAGATCGACCGGGACCGGCTGGGTATTGGCCGGATCAACGGCGCGGAGGGCATCAACCCGGGCTTTCACTTCATCCGCGAGCGCGGGATTTGAGGGGCCGAGGTTTGACCCTGACGAGGCGCCGGAATTATAGGGCACCGGGGACGTGGCGGATGGGCGGCCCCAGAAATAGTGTGGCGATGAAAACGGCTGCCCGATCAGGGCTGAGCCGACGATCCTGCTCTCATGCAAAATGAAGTTCCCGTTTGCCTGGACGGGGAAGACGAGCTGTGCGATACCGGTGATGACCAACGGGTAGATGATGCCCAAGATGACGGTGAACAGGAGAAAGATCACGAGCGCAGGTTTCACCTGCTTTCTGATCATGGACCATACCGGTTCGAACGCCATGCACCGACCGCCTCACACGTGACGCGCTCCGGACGGCAATGGGGGGAGTGTTCACTGTACCAGCGTGCAGGTTGCCGGAATATAAACTTGTCATAGGTCAGGTCTTAGCAGGTTTCACCGTTTCCAAATTCCCGTTAGGCATGGTATTGCGGCGGAATATATGGCTCCCGTATTATTGATATCAATGCAGGATCGCGCGGTGGCGCAGAACACCTCATTGCCATGGGGGGTGTAGGGTGGAGAGGGGTGCCTCCAAAAAATCCGGAAGGGGCAGAGGGGGGCATGCCCTGAGGGGAGAGGGGGTAGCTACCCCTTGGGTGGGGGTAGGGGTGGGTATCCCCCCCTCCCCCTTTTTCCCGGACAATCGCAAAACCGTCTCCCTGTCGGAGGCTCCACGCGAAACACCAACGCCGCCCATGCCTGACAGGGGGGTGGGTACCCCCTTCCCCATGGGTGCGGGGGGTAGGTGGGGGGTGCCTCTCAAAAATCCGGAAGGGGGGTGGGGGGTCGGCACTGAGGGGGGTGGGGGAGGGTACCCCCCCTGTCTGACACTTGGGGGAGGTGCGGGTTTTAGACGTGAGTTCCACGGAAAATGGCGGGCGAGAGGGAGCAGGTGAGGGGGTACCCCCCGGGGGGAGGGGGGGTAGTGGCTCAGGAAGAGGGGGCTCCTCTACAATTTTGATCTCCTCTTCAGTCAGCCCGTAGAGCTCGTACACCAGCTAATCAATTGCCGCATCCGTCGCCTCAACCTGCCGGGAGGACCGCGTCTTCTCATGCTCCAGTTTGGCGTCCTGCAACTTCCTCGAAGAAACCGGATGGTTTCTTCTCGTGGTGGCATCTGCCCTGATGGTCAGAAACCACCATATTCAAGTCGACCATCTGCGTGACGAGCGCAACCATGCGATCGTGGTGGGCTTTGTCCACCGGATCGGAAAAGTTGATGGTGCGGAATGGATTCGAGATCAACAGTTATGAGAAAAAAGGAGGTTTGGTTAACATGGCATCGCAGAGCCGGGAACGTACCTTCGTACATCTACCTGTGCCCCACTCTTTGCTATACGTTCTGCGATGGTTAGAATCTCATGGGCGACATGCTCATTCACGTAATCTTCGCCACAGTTGGTGCAAATCCGGGCAGGGACATCTTTTACGACAAGGGTCATTCCGTCCCGATCAAAGGTGACGGTTGTCGTGCCCTCTTTGGTGTCCCCGTGTTTGCAGATGACGCACTTCATTTATTCTCAAAAATTATCCATTCAGGGAGACTTCACCGGCGGGAAGCGGGCGCATGCATAATTTTTTCTGGTGGGCGTCCCGCATGACCCCGTCAATTTTCCGGGAGGTTTCTGCTGTGTAATATGCCTCTCCGCACTGCTCGCAGACATATGCCGGTACATCTTTGATCACAATGACTTCTCCGGCAGCATGCGCCAGAAACTCTGTCTTTCCTTCGCGGAGTTTTCCTTTACAGAAACTGCAACGATCCGGAATCATGGTTCATTCCTCCTTCTGCGGTACTCAATCCATTTGTCTTCTTCCGGGATATAAACTGTGATGACCCGGATATGATTTGTGCATAATGCGATGGCGGTGTGGTATGCGACTGCATCGATAAAACCCATGATAAGGAGCGATGGACACGGCTCGTCATCGGGATACTCTTCGATAATCTCACCCGATGAGATGATTGCCATCAGATCATCGGTCGATACGTTGCGTTCGAACATCCTGACCCGGGCGTGATGGGAGATGAAGATCTCCCCGGATTTAATCAGTTCCGCCATCCTTCCGCTTGGGTTCATTTCCCTCAACAATCGCAATCTCCTCCTTCCGGGAATCACCGTTCTGGGCGATAAGATAATAGGCATATCGAGTCAAAATGATATCTTCTATCTCCCGCCCTGTACCGGATCAGAGGGGAACCATTTTGTTGGCGTCAACAAAATGATCTAAAATCGCGTGGTTTGACGTTTTACACGATTCTTTGGCTTTTTCGATAACCTTTGTGAAGTTCCGCCACTCGGTATACCCGAGAAGATTTTGCAGATCACGGGCGAACCAGAATTCGATATCGTCCTGTACATGAGCAAAATCCTCGAAATTTTTATGGAGACGTCTGATGAGCGCTGGTTTCATTTCCCTGTTCCTGGATGAAGATTCTATACTCTACAGATATATGCCGGAAGTACTGGCACTTATAGTGTGCCAGCGTGGGGTGAAAATAATCATCCGGCTCTCTGTTCAACTGGTTTTCTCAGACTGAATTGTCAAGTAATTCCTGATAGTTTATTTTCCTTCTACGATTTTCACTTCTTCCTCCGTCAGCCCGTACAATTCGTACACGAGTTTATCTATAGAAGCATCCGTCGCCTCAATCTGCCGGGACAGCAGCGTCTTCTCATGCTGCCGTAATTTCGTTTCGTTATAAACATCTCTGGAACTGATGTGGCTTTGGGGGTGAAAATCAAAACGTTCAATTAATTTTGTTATTGTTTCCGGAACTACCATTACTAGTGTGTCACACTCAAAACCGTTAAAGATGTTGAAATATATTAATGATCTCTCGATTTTGCCGCACCCTCCCACCACCTTCGCCAAAAGCTCCCCGTAAAACCGGAATTCCGGAAAAAATTGCCGCGTTCGAGTTTGCCGATCACAATCCCTCCCAATCCGGCCCTAATCCGGGCGCAATACAGGTTCCGATTCCCATGTCAGTGACAGAATAACTACCGGATTTTTCGCACTGACCACAGAGTATAAAAGCGAACTGGATCAACCCCAGAACAATACAATGATCCACGAACTCAACGAACGACTGAAAACATGGGCAAAAGAGACTGCGGCAGCCCTTAAGGAACGGCTCACCGCTGCAGCCTACATGATCAAGCCCACGCTGTCAGCCGTCGCCTATGCAAGAGCATTCATTGTAGCACCAGAAGGAAATGTATTGAATGCGGGGAAGCGGTACAGGTTGACGAGCGGCCACGCCCCGGTCTCTTCTTACTGATGTTCTTTCTTTGCTATTCCCCGAAATTTCATTAAAAGCCCTCCTTCATTCTCAGCCATCCCATTTTGCCTAAATTGAATACGCCAGTAACGACTCTGGATTGCCTTGAAAGGCTCGAATGGTCCCCCGTTTCTCGATTTTGAAATTTATTCAGCCAGACCCATACCCTTTGAAAACCTATACTGATATGTCAAAGGGCGCCCCGCGACATCAGAAGAGGTTTATCAAAACCTCGATGAGGAGAAGGGAGGCATAAACCGACCTTCGACAGCGAAGAATTCTGACGAATTCTTCTCGTGTTCGAGGTTCTTACGAACCTCTTCACACAAACAAAAAAGAAAGGAGGTGAAACAACATGGCAGACTTTACAGAAAACACAACCATCAGGAGCGCGGTTCGCAGGCTCGCAAACCCGCTCCCAGGCGTGGCGTCGCTCGATGCGATCGTCCAGTCCGTCATCCTGAACAATCCGTTCGGGTGTGTATCGTATATGAACTCGGGCGTCAACCACCCGCCCGTAGAAAAGACCAAGGAAACCTACACGGCAAGGTTCGTGTACCAGGACGCTGGTGCAAAGCGCATCGGCAGCGGCTCAGAGGGCTACAACACGATCGCCGGCTTCAATGCCGGGATTGCCGCGATGCTCTCGAACGCTGCAAACAACGCGGCGCACGGCGGCACACCGGTCCACGATGAAGAGGGAGACACGTACTCAGTAACCCTGAAGTGCCACGACCCCAACGGGGAGCTGTACTTCGTGAACCTCTCCCGGCAGCAGGTGACGATCTCGTCCTACACCGACAACTCGATCCGAACCCGGATCGAGACGTGGGCAGACGGGGTTCCGGCACTCGCCTAGGTGATCATCATGGCGGAAAATGAGATCATCATCATGGGAGCGTTCCTCGGAGCAGGACTGCTCACCTACGTGATCATCCCCGGGCTCCTGGATGTTGAGGGTTGAAAACCCGAAACACGAGAAGCCCTAAGGCTTCGAAGTGGAGACCAGAAAAAGGAGCAGGCAGGAGGAACGATCCTCCTGCCTTCGTTGTTCGTCCGGGTTTTTAAAAAAAAAATTGTCGCGGCCCCGCTTACTCTTGTGCAGCCACTTTCACGTCGTCGATTTTGATATACATTCGCTTGAGGTTGTGCTTGCTGCCGATAACCGCAAACGTGCGCTCCCGTGCCTGCTTCTCGTTGGGCGCGCTGATCACTTTTTTATACGGCCTCCAGGCATCGCCCATCCGAAACGTGCCTTTGACTTCAAACTGCATCTCTTCCATGTCGTTTCACTCCAGAAATAAAAACAAATCCTTCTGATTCACTCCAGGAATCCGAATACGTCCTCTATCCTGCCGAGCTCAAACCCGCTCGTCTGCGCGCCGGCAATGTACCCGCGGGTGTTCACCAAAAGCCCGGTGCCCACCAGCCCGGTGCCCATGTTGATCGTCCCCGTGCCGACAGGAACCCCGCAGAACTCCTCGATCCGTACGATCTCCTGCTCGGTTGACCGGGGGGTGACAATCACACCGTTGCTGGTTGCAGCGCCTGCCATCCCGACCGTCTTGATTCCACCGAGGGATTTCTGCAGCACTTCAACACCGAGAAATTCTCCGATCTCCTGTGCCTTCTCCTTCTCCATCTCGGGGTGGATGATGGCGAACCGGTCATTTGTCAGGATCACGTTGCCGGCGGCATTCATCGTGCCGGTGAGCTTCATCACCTCGCGGTGTTCCGAGAGTACGGCAATCTCCGTCCCGCTGGCAAGCCCGCTCACCACCATCCCTTTCCGGTTGCCGACAAGGAGCGACCCGATAATGGAACTGCCCTGCACGTACGTCTCGACAAGGTCGACATCGAGCGCAGCGCGGACCGCCTCCCTGAATACGTCGGGGGCCTCGGGGGGGATGATCGCGATGTCATCCAGCACCCGGCAGAATACCCCGATATTCGGGTCGCCGGCAAACGTGGTCGTCCGTTCCATACCCCTACGATTCCTCGGCGAGTTCTGCCTCTACCTGCCCGTCTTCCATCTTCATGGCGCGGATACGGATTTTTGTGGGCGGCTTTGTGCTGCCCCGTTCCCAGACTTTTTCGTTGATGCTTTTGTCGAGTTTTACATCCTCGCTCTTCATGTGCTTGGCCAGGTATTTCCGGATATCCTTGATCGCGGCGTTGCTTCGCTTCCACCGCGGCGCCCTGCGGGTGTCCCGCAGCGGGATGATGTAAATGTGCTCCTGCAACTTCTCTGCCATCTGCTCACACCTTTAACGTGCTTTTGCGCCAGTTGCGCCTTTTCGGGTGTGCAACAACGTGGCGCTTTGTCCGGACCATCACCCACTGGGGCACGCGCCGGTTCTGGTCGCATGCCTTTGCAAAACGGATCTTCCTTCCTTTACTCAATTTGCTCATATCTGTCACCTTTCATGTAGTGCCTGCCTTTTTTCCCACGACCAGGGACTGGTCATGGTGAGGCGGAAACAGCGGCCCGGGATCGATGCCCCTGTTCCGGCATGCCTTTTTGATCTCCGCCTCATAATCGCCGTTTTCTATTGTCCCCGTCTCGCCATACCGGACCACAAGGAAACGCTCCGCGAGGCGATCGACCTCGCGTTTCGTGTAGCCAAGGAGAGGGCGGACATACGAACACTTCAATCGGCTCTCCAGGCTCTGGACCTCTGCCTGCGTCAGCATCGGGACGCGGTCATTGAACCGCGTACCGTCACCGATAACCTGGTACTCGCTGCAGAGGGTCTCGACAGCGGTGCGGTGGACCAGATTGATCGCATTGTTGGGATATCCGTTCCGGTTCACCAGTTCCACCACCTCGTTCAACAGTCCTTCTCTGAATGTTCTTTTTTTCAACACAAGCCCCAACACCTTCGCTGCGGCCTCAACAGACGGGATTTTTCGGGCGGATTCAAAGACGAATGTGGTAAGTTCGACTTCATACTGCGTACCCAGCAGGATTGCTGCAAGGGAACTGTCCTTTCCACCGGAATAGAGCACTCCCGCTTTCATTATCTGCGCGTGATCGAATAATCACGCTTTTTCGGCGCAAGCTGCCGGAGCAGCTCTTTGAGCTGGGTATCGTTGATCTTCTGGCGCAGCCTTCCGCTCTGCGCGAGCAGGACCAGCTGCTGTTCAACCGCACCGGCAAACTCCGGCTTGGTGAGCCTGATGGTGTTTAAGCGCTCCCGGGCATCCGGCTCCAGGATCTGCATGAGCACCATCTGCATCTGGGCTTTCTGTTGCTGCTGACGTTCGAGCTCTTCCTGCATTCCCTGCTGCTGGTCGGCTGCCTGCTGCTGCAACTGCATCATCCTTCTCTTCCTTATTTCAGCCAGCTCGTCGTCTCCCATACCGGTACCTTCACTCTTTCTTTTCAGATTTCTTTGCATCCTTTGGCTCATGCTTCTTTGCATCAGCCTTTGGTGCTTCGGGCTTCTCCGATTTCTTTGGCTCGCCTTTCTTGTGCGGGGCTTTCTTCTCTGCTTTTCCAATTTCAGCTTTCTTTGGCTCTGCCTTGTGCGGCTGCACCTTCTTTGGCACCGGTGCCGGGGGATTTTTCAGCGTATCCAGTGCCATTGCGTCCATAAACGACTGCCCATCCGGCGAGATCCTGCGCCCGGTCTTGTCATGCACAACAAATTTGCATGCCTCGAGCTGCTGGAGCGATCTCCGGAGCACGGAGCCGCTGCCCCTGCGGAACACATTGGGCCTGGAGCCGCGGTCCTTTTTCCCGCCATAGAAGCTGCGCATCCGCTGAACACCTAAAGGACCGTCCACATAGACGCGCCTCAATACTGCCGCTGATCGGACATACCACCAGTCCGGATCCTCGGGCGGCAATTCTTTATGGACACCGGTCTTTGCAAAGGCGGCCCAGGCCGGCGGTTTGATCTCCTGCCGGGACTTGAGCGCCTCTGCGACCTTGCGAATAAGAAGGTCAGCCGGTACATCGTACACGGTTGTCATATCACGACCTCACTGTTGTAATAAATAACAGTCTTATCTTATTTGTGAGGTAAGTTCATATATATTTCGAGTCAGAAAAAATCGGGAGTTCCCCTCGGCAAATGTTCAGGATCAGGATTTTTTTTGCGCCGGGCAAGCACCAGTGTCCTTCCCCGCACACCGACAAGATCTGCTCCTGCGCGATGCGCAATCGCCTCGGGATCAAGGTCGGTGTTGTGCAGCCACTTTACCTTGACCAGCATGCGCTTTTTGAGCTGTGCCCTGATCTCGTCGACCATGGTGTCGGTGCAGCCCTGTTTCCCGATCCAGACCGTTGGTTTGAGGTCCTGCATGGAGCGGTCATTGTCCATCTTTTTTATCCCTCCCGACCGGGTAGCGCCGCCGTTTCCTGCAGCACAGGCAGGTCACCACCACATTTCCTCCCTGCACCCGCACCCTTGAGGTGCTGCCGGGCACGAGAAATGATGAGCACCGCCGGCAGAACTCGCGCCGGAACCCGCGGTCGATCCGGATCCGCTGGCGCATCGCTATCCGCCGGGCGAGTTCCACGTACCGGTTGCTCAGTTCGGGGTGCGTGGCAAATGCCGCCCGGGCTAAAAAAAAGAGTATGGCGATCCGCTCGCGGGCGATCTTTTTTGTCTGCGGGGTGCGGGAACGCTCTCTCATTGCTGGTGCCTGGCGCTGCTTCCGCATACCTATTCGGCGTTTCATGTAAAAAAGGGAGGGGCTGCCCGGTTCAGCGGATGCGCACACGGCGCCCCTCAATAACCAGCCGGTCTTCGCAGAAGAGCCGGATCGCTTCCGGAAGGCAGCGGTGCTCCTGCTCGAGGATCCGTGCAGCAAGCGTCTCCTCATCGTCGCCTTCGAGGAGCGGGATGCACTTCTGGACAATAACCGGGCCCCCATCGAGGCTCTCATCGACAAAATGGACCGTGCAGCCGGAGATTTTCACGCCATGGAGGAACGCCTGCCGCTGACCGTGCAGCCCGGGGAACGACGGGAGCAGCGCGGGGTGGATGTTGATGATCCGCCCGGAAAATGCCCGGACAATTTCATTCCCCACAATCCGCATATACCCGGCAAGCACAAAGAGATCGGCCCTGCACCCCTGCATTGCAAAAAGCAGTTCCCGTTCGTACGCCTCGCGTGACGGGAATGCCGCATAATCCACAATCGTCACCGGGATGGCTGCCGCACGTGCCCGCTCAATCGCGTATGCCTGCGGGTTGTCGGTGAGGAGCCGGACGCAGGCAGCAGGTACCCTCCCGTCACGGATCGCATCGATGACTGCCTGGAAGTTCGACCCCCGCCCGGATGCCAGCACCGCGATCCGCTTCTTCATGCCATCTTTGTCCATTCCGTTCATGCAGCCCCTCCGGCAGGAATGCTGTCACCCTGCAGCTGGTGCGCAATAATCTTTACCTTGACGATCCGCCGCCCGCGCATCTGCATGACCATAAGCGTCAGCCTCCCCGCGTCGATCTCCGCCTTCTCCCCGGGATGCTGCGGGATGTGTCCCAGCCGGTCGAGTAAAAGTCCCCCGACCGTTTCGTATGAATGGTCAACCGGCAGGCTGATTCCCAGCTGTTCGTTGAGGTCCTCGATCCACATCTGGGCGTCCACGACATAGACTCCCTCGCCCAGTTTCTGGACCTCTGGTTCCTCCTTGTCGAATTCGTCCTGGATGTCGCCGACGATCTCCTCGAGGATGTCCTCAACCGTCACGATCCCGACAAAACTGCTGTATTCATCGATCACGATCGCAATCTGCAGCCGCCGCATCTGCAGGTCTTTTAGCAGGTCATCAATCTTTTTTGTCTCGGGGACAAAGGTCGGATCGTACATTATTTCCGTGATTGCAGAATCTTTCCGGCGGGATACCATTGCACAGAAGACGTCTTTCACATTCAGGATACCGATAATATTGTCGATCCTGTCATGGAAGACTGGGATACGGGAGAAACCCGTCTCGTTGAAGATCCGGATCGCCTCCTCGAACGTCACGGTGTCCTCCATGAGCGTCACGTCGATACGGGGTGTCATGATCTCGCGGGCGGTCGTGTCGCCGAACTCGAGCACGGAGTAGAGCATGTCCTGCTCTTCCTGCTCAATCGTCCCTTCCTCCTTGCCGACATCGATCCACTCCTTGATCTCTTCCTCGGTCACCGATTGTTCCGCCTGGTCCCGGTACAGGGGCAGGGAACGGCTCACCCTGTCAACGAGCCATATCGCCGGGCTGAAGAGATACGAAAGGAACAGGACCGGGCGGGCAACGGCAAGTGCAAAATGTTCGGACGCACGGGCTGCGTAGACCTTGGGGCCGATCTCGCCAAAGACGAGCAGGATGATCACGACAATACCGGTAGCAATCCCGACACCGACATTGCCAAACGCCGTAATCGCAATCGCAGTTGCGATTGCTGCGGCAGCGATATTGACGATTGTGTTGCCGATCAGGATCGTGGTGAGCAGGTGGTTGGGCGATTCCTTGAGCCGGGAAAGTGCCCCGGCACCCGGCCTCTTCTCATTGACAAGCGTCCTGACCTTTGCCCGGGTGATCGAGATCAGCGCCACCTCGGAACTGGAGAAAAATGCCGAGAGGATGACACAGATGATGAAGAGGGCGATGTTGAGCGGATCGATGATCATGGGATCCACGCCGCAGGACGGCAACCGCACAAAGGTGTGTTCATAAAGCGAATGACATTACACATAATGTGGGGTAATGAGATAAAATTAGCGGGTTAATGATAACACTGCTCTAAAAAGGCCCGGTCTGCCGCCAGTAACGATACCTTTTCCTGCGATGTGAGCGGGCGGCCAAGGTTCAGGTCCTCGATCTCCAGTGTCAGGGACCCTGCATACCCGTGATCCCGCAGCGCCAAAACAACCTGTGCCATCGCGGGGCTGTTGTCGAGCGGGAGGTGCAGGCGCTTCCCCTCGATCCTGCTGATATGCACGTTTGCGAGCCGGTCGGAACAGAGCTCAATATACCTGAACAGATCATCCGGTGGACCGGCGATCGCGTGCGCAACATCGAGCGTGAAGAAAAGCCAGGGTTCGTCGTCGAGCAGGTCCCGCATTCTTGTTGGGGTGCAGAGCAGCGAGTTGACGATCGGTTCCATGTTCTCCATGCTCACCTTCACATCCATCCCCGCTGCCGCTTTTCGCAGTGCCGCAATGTAACGGTCGAACCGCACGAAATCTGCATCTGATGGCGGGCGTTTTGCGGTACGCCTGCCAGGGTGAACCGTCACTACTCCGGCACCCAGTTTTTCAGCGAGCCGGAGGGATTTCACGGCGTACTCAACGGAGACGGCTGCGACCCGGGGATTGACCGAGCAGGGGTTCAGGTCGAGGATCGGCGCATGAACGGTGATTGCCGGCACCTCGGGATGATCCTGCCTGCATGCAAGAACCTCGTCAACAGGACAGTCGCGGAGCCAGAAATGGGGGGTCTCAGGCCAGAACTCCATCCCGTTTAATCCCGCGGCACTGACATACGAGAAGATCTCCGGGCACGGGTATTCATGGAAGAACATGCTGGAGACGGCAAAAACCGGCATGGTACTACTCATGTACATCAAAGACCATTCGTTGAATACGTATGTGGTCTTCTCCAATAGTGTTCAACGCATTCTTTTCTGATGTAACCCATGTGGCATTTTTTTAAATGCCACAGTCTCACATCTCCGATGTGAAACTTCCCCCGACTCTCCCGAGTCGGTGATTGTTCCCTGGTAGTGACAAAGGAACGGTGGCAATGGGAATTGCCACTTGGGTAAACGTGGTGCGTTCAACACTATAATATGCATTTTGCGCATAATAGTTGTTGATGGACTGGTTTTACGGCCCTGAAATATCCGTCCCGGGGAAAACGGCGCCGTTGCGGGTATCGGAAGTCTCGGCACTCATCGAAGAACTTCTGGACGATTCGCGCCTTCAGGACATCTGGGTGAAGGGTGAAGTGACAAAGTTTACCCGCAGTTCCCGCGGCCACTGTTATTTTACCCTATCTGAGGGGAAAGGGCAAAATATCGTGGCGGTCATCTCCTGCGTCATATGGAAGTCCGATGCCGAGCGGCTCTCCTTTGCTCCATCCGATGGCATGGAAGTGAACGTCTCCGGATCGGTAACCGCGTATGCACCCCAGGGCAGGTACCAGTTCAGGGTAAAAGACATCCTTCAGGCGGGGATCGGTGAGAAATACCTGCTCATCGAACAATGGAAAAAGGAACTTGCGGCAGAAGGCTGTTTTGCCGGAGAGCGGAAACGCCTGCTGCCCGCATATCCCCAAAGGGTGGGCGTCGTCACCTCCGAGACCGGCGCGGTGATCCATGACATCCGTACCGTGATATCCCGGCGCTACCCGCTGGAGATCATCATATCCCCGACCGCGGTCCAGGGCGAGGAGGCGCACCGCGAGATTGCACAGGCAATCCGCCGGCTCACGGACTCGGTCGATGTGATTATTGTTGCAAGGGGCGGCGGGAGTTTCGAGGACCTCTTCTGCTTCAATCACCCTGATGTTGTCCGGGCAATCGCGGCATGTCCGGTCCCCGTCGTTTCTGCGATCGGCCATGAAGTTGACGTGACCCTTGCCGATCTTGCTGCAGACATGCGGGCGGCAACGCCATCCGCCGCCGCTGAGCTGGTCGTTCCTGACCGGAAGATCCTGCTCGGGCACCTGGACGAACTGAAAATTCAGGCAGGGGGTGTGCTCCTGGACCGCATTGAACGGGCAAAAACGATGATTTCCGATCTCAGGGACCGGCTCCGCCCCCTGCGGTTTGTAAAAAAAGTGGACGAGAGGAAGCAGGCGACTGCCGATACGGCGGACCGGCTCGAACGTGCGTACCGGACCCGTATCGGGCGTGAACACCTCATCCTGTCCGAAATAACCACTGCGCTGGAGGGCAGAAACCCGCTTTCAGTGCTCGCACGGGGGTTCTGTGTCGCGGAAAAGGATGACCGGCTGGTAAAAAGCGTGGATCTGCTGGAGCAGAATGACCGGCTCAGCATCCGGTTTTACGATGGGAGGAGCCACGTGATCGTGGAGCGTGTGGAACATGACAGAATCGTATGAGCAGAAGATTGAGCGGTTGAAACAGATTATCGAAAAGATTGAAGACGGGAACACAAGCCTTGATGAGAGCATCCGGCTCTACGAACAGGGAGCGGCGCTTGTAAAACAGTGCGAAACCCTTCTCTCCGAGGCGGAAGTAAAAATCACCACCCTCAGCCGGGACACGTAGCGACCATGGTGATAACCACTGGCCGTCCCGCCCTGAGGAGTGCGACGAGTTCTTTTGGCAGTGTCGCTGCCACGTAGTCTGAACAGATGCCGATAGTCCGCCCGCAGACAAACCTGCTTTTTCTCCATACAAAATCGGTGGGATGAGTAAGGGTCATCGCACTCGTACCACGGGAGTGGACCGCAACCTCAATTCCCCCGCATGCAAGGGTGGTTACCAGTTCTGCATCGTCATGGCAGAGCACTTCCTTGAACTGCGGCAAAAGTCCTGCTGCCCCTTTGTCGGCCCTGATACCGATAATGCAGTGCCCGTTTTTTGTCAGCGTCTCTTCCGCCGTCACCTCGAAGGTTGTCGGGTGGCTCGCTATGACGAGCGGGTGACCATGGCAGCGGATGACCTCGGTTGCCTCCATGCTTTATTTAGGTGAGGGTCGCTATTGATATTCAATGTTTATCTCCGCCTACTGCCCCGAATGCGGGGAAGAATGCGAGCATGAGGTCGTGGCAGACACCCGATACAAACTCGTGCGCTGCACGAGCTGCAGGCATGTCCAGCGTCTCAAAAAAGAAAAGACATCCGGACCGATCATGGTCAAGACGATCGTGAGCCGTGAGGACAGTTCGATGGTCTGCGGGATCGAACTGATGCCGGATGATGAATGTGCCATCGATGACCACCTCGTGGCAGAATGCGGGGATGAGGCGTTCGGGGTCGAGGTTACCGGGATCGAGTGCGGGGAGCGGAGGGTGCAGCGTGCCCGTGCAAAGGCGATCACCTCCCTCTGGACGCGTGTGATCGAGCAGGTGGTCGTCAAGATCTCCGTCCACGACGGCAAAAAAACGATCCCGCTCTACCGGGAATGTGAAGGGGAAGACCCCTTTGTTGTCGGGGATATCTATACGGTTCAGGGGAAGCGTTTTAAAATCACCCAACTGAAGCTGCGGGACGGCCCTCTGATGAGAAAAGAGGGCTGGAAGACCGTGGCGCACCGGATCAAACGGGTATACGGTTACCGGCTATAGGTATTTCTTGATCGCTCCTTCCAGCTGCTCCCGGTGCACGACACCCTCGAACCGTTCCTTCACCGAACCGTCCTTTTCAATGATGATGGTCGGTGTCACCCTGAGGGTATACTGTTTGATATACTGGGGGTTCTTTACCGCATCAATCTCCTCGATGCTGACGTGGAGCACGTCTGCCACCTCCCGGTTGATCGGGCTCTGCTCCATGCAGCCCATGCAGCCGGGCTGGTAAAAACAGGTCACGGCAACTGCCATAGGTACCAGAAGGCAGACGTCCAATAAAAAGGATGTGGTAGGCGATCTCAAACCTTGGTGATCGAAACGATCGTTACATCGATGCTGGGATACCCGAAGTCAATGGAGACACCGTCTGCTGACTTTTTTGTTACCGTACCGATCCTGAGGGAGTATGACGATTCAGTCGCATTTTTTTCAAGTTCGGGAGTATCGGAGACCCCCATGGTAACCTGATTCCCGATATACACTTCGGTTATGTTGACGCCGTTGCTCTTCAGCTGGTCGGCAGACCAGGTCTGGGTCATCGAACCCTTAAAGGGGATGCTGATCGATTTCTGTTCATTCTGCTTCATGCCGATGATATTTCTGGTGATCTCCTCATATTCACCACCGAACAGGGCAAAGGTCTTTGTCCATCCGCTGCTTGGCGAATAGACCGCAAGGGGAACGACCGCCTTTGCAGAGCTCTGGTTTGCCACAACAACCAGTTGTTTTGCAAAGAAGATCCCGGCACCGGATCCTGTGACCTGGTTATAGAGTTGCTGGTCCGTTGTGACCAGAGGAGCTCCGTTCCCGTCACGTATCGTGTAATCGATCGTCACGGTGTCACCCGGTTTTATGACAGAGAAGAATGAGAGCCACCCGGTGCCCATCGCTGAAACCACCATCAGCACCACAAAAAGGACACACGCGATGATCACGAGCGCCTTGATCCAGGTCTTTGTCTGTTGTTTTGGCTTTTTTTCGCCCATTGCTGCGATCCTCCGTATAAATTCATCACCCAATTGAGATAAACTATTCCGATTCGGTTACCGGAAGATTGCATACCCCCACAAGTACGCACCGGAACCAAAAAAACATTTAAATACAATAAAAACTAACCAAAAGTTACCCCAAACGGGTGAAACCACGGGGGAAAACGGGACAGGAGGGAGAACGATGGCATGGAGACGGTATCCATTTGAATCAGTGTGGAGAGATATGGAAGACATGAGAGCCGAGCTGGAGAACCTGTTCCAGCAGACGTACTCTGGTGGCAAGCTCCTCCCGCCGGGCGGTGTTGGTGACCGGATGCTCCCTGCGATCCGCGGGGAGTTCCGTATAGATGTCCGCGACCATGATGACGAAGTGATCGTTGTCGCAGACCTGCCGGGTGTCGAGAAGGATGATGTATCGCTCCAGCTCTTAAGCTCGCGTGCACTGGAGATATCCTGTGAACGGAAGGGAGAAAAAGAGGAGAAATCCGAGGGCTACTACATGCGGGAACGTGTGTATGGGTCGATGAGGCGGATCGTTGCGATGCCTGCCGATGTAACCGAGGACGACTCGAACGCAAGCTTCAGGAACGGCGTGCTGGAGGTCAGGCTCAAAAAAACAAAAATCCTGCCCAAGGCACGCATACAGATCGAATAACTTTTTTTTTCTTTTTATCGTGCTGAACGCAACAGTTCCGGCCAATCTCTGGCTTCATGATGGACAGAGAGTGGCCGGTATTGAGATATGCGCCGTCAGCACCATGGAAGAACACCCAAGAAGGTGTATGAATAGCGGGGTTTTTTACGATAATTAACGATGAGTTCAAGTCATCCGCGCCACAAGCTGTAGTGATGGATAAAAAAAAGGTCAGGGACTACATGACCTACGACGTGGTAAGTGTCGATCTCCACGGCACCGTCCATACGGTCATGGAAAAGATCCAGACCACGCACCACGACGGTTTTCCTGTTGTTGACGGAAATGTTGTCGTAGGCTATATTGCTGCCCGTGATCTGCTATTCGTCCCGCCCATAACCCCGGTTGAAAAGGTGATGTCGGGCAACCTGATCGTCGCAGACCCTGATATGAGCATCACTGATGCCGCACGAGTGATCTTCCGGTCAGGGATCCAGAAACTTCCTGTCGTCGATGAAAAGAACCACCTGCTGGGCATCATCTCCAACTCCGATGTGATCCGCTCGCAGATTGAACGTGTCTCACCGGAAAAAGTCTTCAATTTCATGACCACATTAAAAAAACTCTATGGTGTCGACCCCACACTCAACCGCGGCACGGTGCCGATCTCCGATCTCCTCCCGACCCAGTCGAAGATCTATGAGGATGAGCTCGAAGGGAGGATCTACGAGATCAAAAAAGGGCTCGCTGAACCCATCATTGTCGTAAAACGGCCGAACCGCACCATCCTTGTCGATGGCCATCACCGGGCGGTTGCCGCAAAAAAACTCGGGATCACGGCGCTTGATGCCTATATCATCGAAATCTCAGAGGATGTCGAGCTCGGCATGGAGCGGACCGCACACGCGATGAACCTGCGGACGCTTGATGACATCCAGGTGCTGGACTATGCCCGCCACCCGCTGGTCGCGCTCACCCACCGTTTCGCAAAGAAAGGTTAGGAACCTTCACAGCGAAGGTCATATTTTTCATTGAGCACGTGCTCTTTGACAACCGTCCCCTCAGCAACGACTACTTCCGGCCAGAGACGGGTCTTGGAATGGACAACGACCGTGTCCCGCAACACGACGCGGGGTCCGATCACGGTGTCGTTCTCGATACTGCAATTTGCGCCGACATGGGTATCGATGTCAATGATGCTCCCGGAGATTGTGGTATTCGTGCCCACAATCACCCTGTTGTACAGGGAGGAGGAGAATATCTTCACGTTATTGCGCAGGATGCATTTTTCCCCGATTGTTGTGTACGGGCCGATAAGCACGCTGTCCCCGATCGTTGTACCGGCCCCAATCGCCACAGGACCAATAATCCGCGAATTCCTGCCAAGGGTAATGGCATCCCCCAGCTCAACAGGGCCCTGGACGTGCGCCCCCCGCATGGAGAGGTCCCCATTGATGGTCGTGGATGCCATTTCCGCAAGTTTCCAGCGTTCCGCCTGACGCAGGGAATGGGGGCTTCCGACATCGGTCCAGTTCCCCCGCGCCAGCCACCCCTTGAGGGAATACCCCTCCTCCATCATGTGGGGAAAAAGGTCGCGTGCAAAATCAAACTTCTTTCCTTTGGGAATATAATCGAAGACCGCCGGACTACAGACATACATGCCGGTGCTGGCAAGGTTTGAAAAAATTTCCCCCGGCGCCGGTTTCTCTTTGAACCGTTTGATGTCATAACTGACATCGATCTCGGCGATGCCATACTCTCCGGGGTCATCGATACTGATCAGCCCGATGGAGACCGCTGCTTTGCCTGTTATGTGTGCACGGTAAAATTCCAGTACGTTCAGGTCGGTGACATGGTCCCCGCCGACCACGAGGAAGTCCTGGCCTTCCAGATATTTCTGGGCGTTTTTCACGCTCCCTGCCGTGCCGAGCTTGGTCTTCTCACGCACGTACGTGATCGTGGTACCGGACAGCGAGCCGTCACCCAGAGCTTCCTCGATTGCCGTCCCCAGGTACCCCAGCGTGATGACGATATCACGGAACCCCATATTGGAGAGGTGTGCGACCAGGTGCTCGATAGACGGTCGGTTGACGATCGGAATGCAGGGTTTCGGCCGTTCAAACGTGAGGGGGCGCAGGCGTGTGCCCTCACCCCCGCACATAATACACACCTTCATAGACAGTTTTTGGCGCTGAACAGGTTTAATTATAATGTCCTCCGCCACAGTACCAAAGGTACGATATGGATGGACGAGAATGGACAATTACCGGATAATTCCCGTGAAGAAAGGCAACGTGCAGTGCCTTCCTGATAAGGAGGAGCCGGTCGATTACTGCCGGCTCTGCATCCATGCACGGGAATTTTCTGTGCAGGGAAGGTTTGTTGCGTCCCCGTCACTTGCCTATTGCCTGAAATGTAAGGTAACAGATAACGTTGACCTCAAAAGAGTCGAATTTGTGAAGTGTGCAGACCGCCAGTGCGAAGGATTTCATTCCATCGCAAGTATCATCGGGTAACCTCTCTCTTTTTTTTTTGATTTTTCACGGGAGCTCCCGGACATTCCCCATGATACTTTTTTTGTAATAACAAAACATCAGTTGTATCTTTCGTTCCTCCCCCTCACCCCCTGTTGCCTTCGGTCACCATGGCACAGATCGTATCCATATCGACATGCGCTTCGAAGATTGCCGCGAGTTCATCATAGGGATCTTTTTTCGTGGCATCTAGCGGTACGAAACGCGCTTTTTTCTGTGCATAAAGGTACGACAGGAGTGCATTGACAGCGGACGGGTTCTGGAACATTCCGTGCATATAGGTGCCGAAAACAAGCCCGTCGGCACTCACTCTCCCGTCACCCACGAGAGCCTCCTGATCATTACCCGGTTCTGTCACACCCATATGGATTTCGTAACCGTCGACCACTCCCATCGATGAAAGGATCGGCGGGACGTCGTTCGCTCTTCGCCGCACCTGCCGGGTCTGCTTATCATATGAGACAAACCGGGTGACGCCATCAAGCAGCCCCAGCCCTTCATAGATCCCTTCAACAGACTCAAAACCCGCATCAATGATCTCTTTTCCCAGCATCTGGTACCCGCCGCAGATGCCGATGATCGGGACACCGCGAGCCCGGGCTCTTCGGATCATTACATCCGCCCCCGTCCTCTTCAGTTCCTGTAAGTCTTGCACAGTATTTTTCGTTCCGGGAATGATGATACAGTCGTACCCGTCGAGCGGAACACCCAAAGGCACGTACTCGACCGCAGCGTACCTCTCAAGCAGCTCGAAGTCCGTAAAGTTGGAGATCCGAAGAAGCCGTACGACCGCAATCCTGACTGCGTTCTGCCCTGCTTTCTTATCAGAAATCGAGAGCGAATCCTCGCTGGGAAGGGGCAGGTCAAAGCAGGGGACAACCCCCAGAACCGGAATGCCCGCCCGCTGTTCAATCATCGCTATGCCCTGCTCGAATATCTGGATATTGCCCCGGAATTTGTTGATGATGATCCCACGCACAAGCGGTTTTAAATCATCCGGCAGGAGGTCAAGGGTACCAAGGACCTGGGCAAATACACCGCCCCGTTCAATATCAGCCACGAGGATCAGGGGAATGTTCAGGACCCGTGCAAGCTGAATATTGGCAATGTCGCGGTCGTAGAGGTTCAGTTCGGCAGCCCCCCCCGCACCTTCGACAATGACATGCCCATAGGTTGCCTTAAGGCGGTCGTATGCCTCCACTGCCTGTTTGAGAAGATTTTCTGTCTCCTTATAGTAATCGGTGATCGGAACGTCCTTGTAGGGCCGGCCGAAGAGCACGATCTGCGAGATGCAGTCTCCCTTGGGTTTCAGGAGGATCGGGTTCATGTCCGTCTGTGGAGGGACCTTTGCTGCGTGTGCCTGCATTGCCTGTGCCATGCCAATCTCGCCGCCATCGGATGTCACGTATGAGTTCAGGCTCATATTCTGGGACTTGAACGGCGCTACCCTGATGCCCCGGTTCACAAGGCAGCGGCAGATGGCAGCAACGGTCACGCTCTTGCCGACATGGGATGCAGTGCCGAGAATAAAGAGGGACATGGAATTGATAACATATATATGACGTTTAAATTAAAGACACTCATTCTGATCAGCCATGGGGCTCACTCATATCGCGCGGACGCTCCTGAAAAGCCGGTACCTTCTCCCCCACGAAACCCCTGAGGGTATGTTCATCCGGGTGGCAAAGACTGTCGATACCCCGGAATCAAAACAGTTCCTTTCCCTGATGAAAAAATTATTATTTTTACCCAATTCACCGACCCTGATGAACGCAGGGACATCTTCAGGCCAGCTCTCTGCCTGCTTCGTGCTTCCGGTAAAGGATTCCGTCCAGGGAATTTTTTCCACGCTCACCTCCATGGCTGTTATTCACAAAAGCGGGGGTGGGACCGGTTTTTCCTTCAGCGATATCCGCCCGAAAGGAGACCGTGTGTCCTCAACCGGAGGGGTGGCAAGCGGCCCGTTGCCCTTCATCCGGGTTTTTGATGAGGCAACAAACGCCGTAAAACAGGGAGGGAAACGACGGGGGGCGAATATGGGTGTGCTTGCGGCCTCCCACCCGGATATCCTTGATTTTATCAATGCAAAGAATGAGGGGGGATTAAAAAATTTTAATCTCTCCGTCAGTTTTGATGCGGATTTCTTTCACACCCTCAGGAAAGGTTCCCCCTATGATTTAATCAACCCGCGCGACGGGAGCGTGTGGGACACTATTGATCCCCATGTCCTTATGCAGACACTTGCCGGTGCAGCGTGGAGATCGGGAGACCCCGGCGTACTGTTTTACGATACCATCAACCGGAAAAATACCGTGCCGGGCCTTGGAACCATTGAGGCAACCAACCCCTGCGGTGAACAGCCGCTCCTGCCTTTTGAAAGCTGCAACCTCGGGAGCATCAACCTTTCGCGGTGTATCAAACGAGGCGAGGTCAATGAAGAACTGCTGCAGACCGTCACACGGCTGGGTGTGGAATTCCTCGATGCGGTGATCGACATCAACAGGTTCCCGCTGCTAAAGATCAGGAAAAAGACAAAAAATACACGGAAGATCGGGCTGGGTGTGATGGGGCTTGCCGATGCATTCATCCTGATGGGAATTCCCTACGAATCAAAGGAAGCCCTTGCCTGTGCCGACAGGCTGATGGGATTTATTGCACAGGAGGCGCGTGGAATGTCAGAAGAACTGGGAGAACAGAAAGGCTCGTTTCCTGCCATTGACAACAGTATTTTTTCCGGTTCCATGCGCAACGCTACCGTCACGACCATTGCACCCACAGGATCACTCCACCTGATCGCAAACACCAGCAGCGGCATTGAACCGATCTTTTCATTATCATATCAACGGCGGATCGGAAATACGTCAGTGAGCGTGATCCACCCGCTCCTGAAAACCGTTGTAAAATCCCTCAGATCGGGCACTGATATTCTTGCAGAGGTGAGGCGGACCGGCAGCATCGGTCATGCGCCTGTGCCCGATGATGTGAAAGAATTATTCAGGACCGCGGTTGAGATCGCCCCTGACCACCATATTGATATGCAGGCAGCATTCCAGAGGCACGTGGACAATGCCGTCTCCAAAACAGTCAACCTGCCGCAGACAGCGGATGTGGACGGGATATACCGGATATTCCTGCGTGCCCGTACTCTTGGGTGCAAGGGAGTGACGGTGTATCGTTACAACAGTAAAAAAGACCAGGTGCTGTCACGGGGCTGCGAGATGTGCAGGACTGATCCATAAGGCAGTGCGGCTGTTCTGTCTTTTAGGGAATTCCTTTGGCAATGCCAAGGAATAAATAAGGAGGAAAGATAAAAAGTAGTCATAATGATTGGTGGGATTTGCCCGACGTGTGGTCTACCGAAAGAACTCTGTATCTGTGAGGAGGTAGCAAAGGAACAGCAAAGGATCAATGTCAAGGTCAATAAACGCCGGTACGGAAAAGAGGTCACCGTGATCGAAGGGCTCGACCCGACCGACATTGATCTTGAGGATTTGTCAAAATTCATGAAAGGAAAACTCGCCTGCGGGGGAACGGTCAAAGGCAACTCGATCGAATTGCAGGGAAATCACCGGGACCGTGTCAAGGAACTGCTCACCCTGAAGGGGTACAGCGTCGATAACATATCCTGAATTTTTTTTTGCGACTGGGTACCATTCACCACTGCCCACAGGGTACAGTTGTGTCCTTTTTTTTTTTAAATCTCTCTTTTATTGAGATTTTGTATGAATGAAGATCGGTCAAGGCATATGCCAGCTGTGAAAAACGTGCGAAAGAGGATTGTCAGGGATTGCCACCACCCGAGGGGTGCCGGGTGGGAGGGGGTCCGCACACCACATCCTGTAAAACTTCTGTTTTTTTCCCACCGCCGGTTACAAGTGACACGCCCCGCGTGTCCTCTTTGGTTCATACCCAAAATTCAAAAAAAAATTAAACCACGAACCGGAATGCGATCCATGCGATGAGGAGCATCAGTGCCGAGTACTTGAGACCCCCGATCACCCTCCCTTCACTCATCACTCCTGCCATAAGTCCCGAGAAGAATCCCTGGAGCATTGCCCCGTGGGCAAACAGACGTTTGTACGCAGGAACATCAATTCTCCCTATGAACTGGCTGCCGGCACCGGACTGCGACGCTGCGGCACCGGCAGTCGCCATGGTGGTGAGGAAGGAGCTCACCAGGATTGCAATGACAAACAGGAATACCCCAAACGAGACCAGTATGATGACCATATAGATCAGCATATTGTTGCGCCGTTCCTGCGCAAGGTTCACCACTTCAAAGGTGTCGCGGGCCGCTGCCCTTAACACCTCGCTCACGTCGCCTCCTGCCCTGCTTGCCTTTGCAATGAGGTCGACACTGCGGTCGGCCATCTTGGTGCCAAGAATCTTCCCGAAGTGGCTGAGCGCCTCGACAAAACCCACACCCCACGACATCTCGTTATCGAGTTTCTTGATATGGGGTGTTAATGTCCCGTATTCAGCGTTCGCAACAAGATGTACGGCGTTGGGAAGTGTCATACCGCTATCATTCATGCCGGCAAGGTCACGGAAGAAGTTCGGCAGCGCCTCCTCGAGATTCCTGACACGGAGTTCCTCTTTTAAATCCAGCAGAGCAAGCGGGACAACGGCAATCAGGACTGCGAAAACCGCAAAATCGTCCACGACAGTGGAATTGAAAAGAACGCCAATACCGTACGTCTTAACCATGGAAATAAAACCGCCAATAAATACAATCAGGGCGACAGGAACGCAGACAATCAGGATATTTATTGGTTTTTCGGTGAGCACTTCGACCGGGTGCTTGAAGAACCGTCCAATCCCCTCGCGGCTCTTGCGCTCAACCTCCAGTTTCTTTGTGATCTCAGGGACGGTCTCCTCGACTTTGACGAGGTCAGCTGCGGGTAGTTTGGGCTGTTTGAATTTCCCGCGGTTGAGCATGTTGTTGAGGGTTTCCTTGAATCCCATACTACATCTCCGGTGTCATGGTACTGACCATTACGACAAACCCGATACTGCCGAATGGGATCATGATATAGATGATGGCGTAGAGGAACAGCGGCATCTTCTCTCCACTGAGCACCGACATGATCGACTGGAGGATGATCAAAAACAGCATACCAGCGACGACGGCGGTGACATAGGACTCGGAGATCAGCCCGAGCGTTTCAAGGAACAGTTTCTGTGTCTGCCGGTTCTCAAGTGCGTACTGGCCGGCCTTTGTCCTGAAGTACTCGGTAAGGTTGCCACCCGACGAGATGCTGGCCATCGCACCCTGTAAGAACTCCTTCATCCGTGCACTCGGCGTGCTTGAACCCACGAGGCGCAGGGCATCGATGAGGTCTCTGCCGAAGATATCAATCTCGCGGGCGATGTATCGTGCCTCAACCGAGCATTCGCCATAGATCGGGCTGTCTCCGAGCAGGCGGAAGACTTCTGCCGGTGTGATACCGGCAGTGGACATGGACGTGATATAATTGATGGCATACGGGAGGGAGGCGTCAATTTTTCTCCTCCTGTCTCCTGCCATGATATTCGGGTAGACCAGAAACGCGATGTAGGTGAACCCTCCAAAAAAAAGGACGGAGAAAATGATGGCAAACAGTGTGCCGAGCACAAGGCTGTACTGCGACATTTTCAAAACTGCGTCCGGCACCTCTCCCCTGTAGATGATCAGACCCGGGATATTAAGCAGATACGTCAGGCTTCCAAGCACGACCGCCAGACCCAGGCCTGTGATGGCCGAGCTCACCAGTGCCGTTGATATATATACTTCAAACGGGGTCTTCGAGCGGGCAGAGACAAGATCGGAGCGCAGTGTTACGTACTGGTCGCGCTGTGCCTTCATCCGCTTGCCAAGGAGGTTAAAACAGAACCGCTCGTAACTATTCATAGATATCTTTCCTCACCTTTTCAATGACGGCTTCGGGATCACGGTGGTACGATATCAGGATTTTCGACACGTCCTTGTAGTGCCGGATCTTTTTGATCCTCATCCATTCAAGAACCTCCTGCCTGCGCTTCAGTTCCTCACGCATCCGGTTGTCGCTCCACCCCTTCGCTTCCATGATCTCTTCAAGGATGTAGGACTTGCCTGAATAGCTGATCTCGTCGGTGGCTGACCGCCATTTGAATACCTCGTTCGTGATCAGCTCGTTGGTCCTCGGATCGATATCAAGGAGTTCAACGATCTGCTTGCTCCTCCTGATCCGTTTCCCGCCAACCCTGGCCTGGACCTGGATACAGACAATATCGAGTGCAGAGAGCATGTTCCTGGGCACGTCCAGCGGCGGGTTCTCGATACGGTGGACCACACTTGACACTGAATCGGCGTGGATGGTGGAGTACGTGACGTGTCCCGTGCTCATCGCCTGGAAGAGCGTCTGGGCTTCCTTGCCACGGACCTCGCCGACAATGATATACTCCGGACGCTGCCGCATTGCGGCACGCAGCAGTTCATACATATTGATCTCCCCACGCCCTGCAGCGTCGAATGAGTCGCGTGTCACACTGGGGATCCAGTTGGGATGCGGGAGTTTGATCTCACGCGTGTCTTCCAGTGTCACAATCTTTGCCATCGGGGGAATGAAAAGGGCAATGGCGTTTAATGAGGTGGTCTTTCCCGAGGCAGTCCCGCCGGCAAAGAGGATGGACTTGCCATGTTCGACAGCAAGCCAGATATACGCAATTGAGAGGGGGACGAACGTCTTCCATTCGATGAGATCGGTCGGTGTGATCGGTTCGTCCTTGAACTTACGGATGGTAAACGTCGACCCGTGCGCAGTGACTTCCTGGCCCAGCGTCATCTGGATACGGGAACCATCACTCATCGTCCCGTCGAGGATCGGTTCGGCGATCGATATGTACTTGCCTGCCCTCTGGGCAAGCTTTGTCACAAACGAATCAAGCTCCTCGGCATTATGGTAGGAGAGCGTTGTCTTCATTGATTCGTAGCTTGCATGGTATGTAAAGATCTGGCTGTTGACACCATCGCACGAGATATCCTCGATGTATTTGTCGTGCATGATCGCATCAATCATCCCATCGCCGAGGAAATCCTTGTACATATTGTACATGATTTTTTCACGCTGAGCGGGCGAGAGCTTGATCCCGTAATCATGCATGATATTGTCTGTTGAAACACGGAGTCTGAGCCGTGCGTCCTCTTTTGATAAATCCTTGGTATTGATATCAAGCGTGTCGAACAGGCGCTCCTTGAGCTCCTTTAACAGGTCCTTTTCAGGTTCGGTGAGGAGGGGTTCAAGCACCTGGTACGTATATTCGTGGGTTGCGTGGTCATAGATGATCCGGATGTACGCAAAGGGTTCGTTGACCGGATAGACCTCGATCTCTTCGATCCCTGGGGTGGGGTGGAAGGTGAGGTCGACAAGGGGGCCATGGATCTTCGGGTGGTAATCCTCCATTTCGGGACGGATGACTTTGAAGAGAGCCGAGATCCCACCCTTTTTGAAGGCGGCGATCCCTGTCTTTTTCTTTGGGATACTATCAGTTTCCAGATCAAGGTCCTTAAAGCCGACGCTTGAAAATTCCCGCTTCCAGATCTCGTTGATCTCAGGGGGGAGTGTCCCGGTACCCTTGCCTTCAAATACATTGACACGCCCGTGGAGCCTGATCTCGTCCACCTTGAACGTGGCGCCCTTCGGGAGGATGAGTCCTGAAAGGTCAGAGATCTGGTCCACGGATATGATCTTCTCATCCGTTTCGGCTTTGCTGCCGGCAGATGCAACTGCTGCGGCCTTTCCTGCCGGGGGTTTTTTTTCAGAGGGTTTGGGCAAAACCGCATCGGTTGCACGGGGCCGGTCAACAACCTCCAGTATATCATCGCTCGGGGGTGGCGACGGCTTCTTTTCGGATGCGGGTGGCTTTGTCCCCATCTCTGCCATCACCATTCCCAGCGACGCACGCACATCATCAGCACTTATCTCCTGCCCGGGGCCGGAGAGGACCGTCGCTTTTTTGACGGCGGCTGATGATGGAATATCTTTGCGGGCCTGATCTGCGGGGGCCTGGGGTGCCGCCGGGCTTTCATAAAAAGAGTCGGGAATTGGTTGCGTGTCTGACGGCAGTGGACCGGATGGTGGCTGGAACCCTTCCTTTTTTGCAGCGGATAGTCTCTTGATCAGATCAGTTAAGTCACTTCCATCTTCACTGCCCGTCCTGATCTCGGGTTCCGCAAGCTGACCCGGTGTTTTTTCTTTCTCCGGTATTTTTGGTTTTTTTAAAGCACCAAGGATCTTCATCAGTGAGGTATCATCTGATTCTGGATTGGTCTGGTCTGTCAAACAGGATTCCCCCTGTGCATCTGGTGAAACTATGCAACTTGCTTAACTGATACATATCCATTTTAGTATATCTACTCTCTGGAGATTTTCCACCCGTCACCCGTTTTTAATCATTTTCATTCCGGACCAATGTTCATCAGGGACTGGTGTCCAGCCTGAACCGGTATCTGCCGCGGACACATGCCTGGTGTTCCATCGATCGTGGATTGTCCCGTTCATGCCAGATTCAGGCTCCTTTCTGCAGATCCGACTGGAGATTTTTGATCGCCAGCCGCAACAGCCCGAGCTGTGCATCCTTTTGCGTAAATACGCATAAAAACAGGTCACCACACGGTGCAATGATGATCTTGTTGGTGGCAGTCTCCAGGATCAGCTGGTCAAGGTTGCCGATCTCCATCTCTTTTGTGATCTTGATGCCGGCACGCAGCAGGTCTTCACCGAGTGCGGCGACATGTTCGAAATCGGCATCGCCCAGTGACTGGACGGAAAAACCTTCAAAAAAACCTGATATGGCGATAACTCCCGGAAGCGTCAGGATCTTTTTGAGTTGGGTTTCGTCCAGAAGGGGAGGGAAGTGCGTATCCTGAGCTTTTTTTGGTTCTGCCAGCAACAGTCCTTCCTCCTCGCAAACTGCAACTGCATCGTGGAATTCGTCCTCATTGTAGGCACGCAATGTGAATGTCTGGTTATAGCCGGCCTCATCGGATTGGACAGACCCCAGATGTTCAAGAGCTTCTTTTCCCTTAAAAGAGCCACTCATATCCTTAAAATAAACAGCGATCAGGGTGCCATGATCCGTCACTATGAACCCGTGCCCCAGCTGGGTGTCAATCTCCACAGCCCCATGAAATGTCATCAGTTGCTGGACGGCACCCTCCTCCTGCGGGTTTGTTATGACCCCGCCATCTGTCCCTGCTGGAAGTTTCATGATCAAAGTGCGGCGATGATCCGCTCCTTGTTTTTCTTCAATTCGTATCGGATCCTTCCGATATTGGAAGAACTGTCCGCGACAATGGCAATCAACTCATCGGGTGAAAGTGGTGAGAGGATGATCGGCCCTTTCTCAAGCTCAACGAGCATCTGAGAAAGTTCCCCTTTACCGAGTGTGGTGCCCATCGCCTCTGATGTGCCCAGACCAGTGGATGCCATGGCACCAAGCGCTTCGATATCGACTTTTCCCGACACCGCACTTTCGATAACAAATCCATCCCTTCCGACTACGACTGCCGCTGATACTCCCTCCACTTTTAAAAATTCTTCGAGCAAAGGCTTTAACATTTTGACACCACGTGATAATTGAATTGTGCTCCTCCTTTTCTATTAAAACTTTAGGCTGAACGAAAAGATCCGTGTTTGGTTTAAAAAAAGAAGGAAAATACAATAAAATTTCTCTTTGGTTGCTGAAACCACAGTCGTCGGGACCACGCCACTGCCACTGTAAAAATCCCTGTTCCCCCCAAGAAACAATAAGATTTAAAATCAAAACGATGACAATAGAAGTATCATGCAGCTCCCGCGGGGGAAGTATCGCGCCATTAAAAAAGGGGTGCGGCTGGGAGAGATCTTTGAGGAGATGACAAAAACAAGGTTCTCTGGCATCTGTCTGTTCTCATCTGATACCATTAACGGCACGGTGGTATTCAGGAACGGGATTGCTGTACTGGCAAAAGTCCAGAACCAGTACGGCGACAAGGCATGGGATGAGGCCGGCATGGTATGGGATCGTGTGATCGATGCCGTCGTGTCTGACCTTGATAATGCCCAGATGCAGCTCGCACTCGAATTCAATAAAAAAGCCTATGTGCGTGACGGGAGCCACTCTCAGGCAGTCCCCGCAGTCCCGCCAAAAAAAGCCGAATCTCTTTTCCTGCAGCCGGAACCGGTAAAACGCCCCGCTGACCACCCGCACAAGCCAAAGGAGAAGGATTTTATCAAGATTACCCCGGTGTCTCCCCCTGCTTCGGGTCCGCCTGCCGAATCGGGGAAAAAACCAGCCGCCGAACCTCCGCGTGGTATTGGCAAACCGCCCCAACCGGATCTCAAGGACGTGGCAGAGTCAGAACGATCCATTGCCGAGAAGGAGCTGGACAATTTCGATTCCATGGACCTTGATGACGTAACACAGAAGATCCGCAAGGACTGCAAGATCATTTTAAAACAGCTTCAGCTGGATCATCTTACGGAAAAATAGCGTCTTGGAGGAGTTTTTATCGAGTTCAACATTCTGGGTATCACTGACATCACAACCGTCACTATTATCTGCATCATCATTGCACTGGTCATTATTTTTACGTGGTTCCAGATAAAAAAATTCAAAAGACAACGAGGGCGCATTATTGAAGAAACCCCTCCTGATGAAATATTCAGTCTTGTATCAAGAGTGAAATATCCCGTTCGTATGGCTCCGGAATCCGGGCAGGCACCCGGTGTCACGACCGGAACTGCAGAATCCGTACCTGAACAAACCCCCAAAAAAATCGACCTCATCAAGAACCGTATTAATATCACCGAGAGCCTGCAGGCACTCGCGGAAAAATATTCGGTCCTGGAGATCACGCTCGGCACTGATGACGGGCTGGTCCTTGCTTCATCGGCCGTACGCGATGTTCAGCCCGATGCAGCAAAATTCAGCCAGACCTTCAGACAGCATGTGGCACCCGATGAGCCCGGTGTCTCCCTTTTCGAATTGTCGCACAAGGAAACGCACATGATCGGGATCATCAGGACGGATAAAGAACTCCCCCAGACCTGGAAAAAAGAGATCGGGGAGGATACAAAAGGTATTTTACAGTGGTGGTTGTAACTGAATTGTGAAGATAAATTGATAAATCATATATAAATTTGATAAAAAATACACTTTACATTACAGGTGCTCAATGGCCAAGGTATACACAATTGCGTCCGGTAAGGGGGGTACCGGCAAAACCACTGTTGCAGTCAATCTTGGCACGATGCTCTCGCAACTCGGTAAAGAGACCTTCCTCATGGACGCCGATATCGGGATGGCGAATGTCGGACTCATCCTTGGCCTCCAGGATGCACCGGTCACCCTCCATGAGATCCTTGCCGGTAAAGGCACTCTCGACGAGGCGATTTATGAAGGCCCTTCCGGTCTGAAAGTCGTTCCGAGCGGGTTGTCCCTCCAGGGGTTCCAGCAGGCAGACCCCGAGCGGATCCGGGATGTGATGGGCGATATTATCAAGCGGTGCGATTTTCTGTTGATTGACGCCCCCGCAGGGATCAGCAAGGACGGCGTCGTCCCCCTTGCAGTTGCTGATGAAGTCATTCTTGTCGTTAACCCTGAGCTCTCTTCAATTGTTGATGCCCTCAAGACCAAGATCCTGACGGAAGTTGTTGGCGGACAGGTGCTGGGTTCCATCATCAACCGCGTCGATCAGGATAAAATAGATGTCATCACCAGGAAGATGGAGAAGGTGCTGGGCGTGAAAGTGATCGGGCTCATTCCCGAAGATACCAACGTGCGCCGGGCAGCAGCGGCAAAGACGCCGGTTGTCATAAAATACCCAAGCTCCCCCGCATCCCTCGCATTCAAGCGAATTGCCTCGGGAATCCTCGGGGTTGCCTACCAGGAAGAGAAGGCAGGGGTGCAAAGGGAAGGATTTATCGACCGGTTCTCAAAAGCACTCTTCAAGAGAAAATAGCCTTCTTTCATACCCCTCTTTTCATTCCGTTGAACCGCATGCCCAGGGGATATACTCACACGACCACTATCACAGACGACGGCAGCATTGGATGGTCCCTTTCCCATTGAAACCCTACAGCGAACCCCTGGATGCCGCATCCTGGACACCCCGGCACAGAGCCCGCCGGAGGGTTATCCTTTCCATCAGGTAATTCATCCAGTAAATATTGGTCTTGCAGGGATTATTGAGCCCCCCAAAAAAAGGGGGAGGCGGGGGGTAAATCCGCAAAGTATTGGTCAAGGTATCACGCGATAATTTTAGTCTGGACTTCTGTTTGCACCTTCTCCCGGATCTGGATGATGACTCCTGCAAGTATGTTCAGGTCATCCGTGAGGGGGCGGGCAACCACGCTCACCGGTTTCTGCTTTCCGGACTTTGTAACCAGCACCGTGTTACCTTCGTAACTCACGGCAAGCATCTGCCGGACGACATCGGACACCGGATCCTTCAGCTGTTCCCGGGTCTGTTCGTTGACGAGCTGAACGGTGGTTTTGAAAGGCTTCATCATCAGGTTATTTTCAGGCTGGTCAAGCAGTCTGCATGCAGACGGGTTGAAGAAGATGAGCCTTCCTTTTATGTCCGTGATGATCATCGATTCCGCCATTGTCATGATTTTTTTAGGGTCTCCGATACCGAACTTTTCGAGATACGGTTTATGGATGTTGTTCGTGTGCAGTGCAATCTCGATATTGGAGATCAGCTCCTTCTCGGTGAATGGTTTCAGGATATACCCGTAGGGTTCTGACGCTTTTGCACGTTCCAGCAGGCGCTCATCATACAGGCCGGTCAGGAATATGACGGGGAAATGAAACAACGAAAAGATATACCGTGCCGCCGTGATGCCATCCATCATCCCGTTCAGGTTGATATCCATCAGCACGAGATCGGGGGTCGCCTCGGCAGATCTCAGCACCGCCTCTTCACCTGCCGAAACCTTTGCCGTGATGAGGTAGCCTTGCTTTTCAAGCATGAGGGTGATGAGATTTGCAATAATCTCATCATCCTCCACGATCATAATCCGGCTGCCGGGTGACATCGATATCAGTGCTTACCTTATATCTACTACTGTATCCTGAATAAAAAGATATTTTGGGACCCCATCATTCGGGTTTTTCGGGTTTGTTGGTGATGGAAAAGACACAGTGTTCGTCGCCTTTTGACCGGCACTTGATCTCGCGGCCCTGGACCTTGATCCCGAAAGCACTCTCGACAATTCCTGCGAGGAGCCCGGCAGTACAGAAGCAGACATTCTTTCCGGTACTGCCGAATGCTTCTGATTCCACGGTGTGTTCAAGCGTCATCGTCTTTGTCTTTGCCGCTTCATTCCACTCTGTTTTGATGATCCTGAACCACCCCATCTGTGAATAGAATGCAAATGCCATATCGGCAAGGATGTTGGGATTTGTTATGCCCATTTTCTTGTAATGCTCAACATTTTCCTTGCCCATATCTGTATATGCACGGTAGTTGACACCGCCCGCGGGCATCTCGCCCATCGTCTTTTTCAATGAATTCATCATGGAGGTGAAGATGAACCGCGGCATCATGACAACCGGGTCGTCGATCAGCTTGATCTTGCCCTCAAGAGGTTTATGTTCGATATATTCGGTGATCGCAGAGTCACCCCTGACGATTGCCTGTGCTTTAAACTTCCAGCTGGACTCCACCTGATCGGCAACAAACTCGCACACATCATCCCCCTTTGCATGGCACTTGGTATGGAGACAAAACCAGTTCTTGCCGGTAGCGGCGATAAGTATCCCCTCAATCCAGCCCTGGTGGATACCACAGACCGCCATATTCCAATCCTTCATGACCTGAGATTCAAAGGTCTGTTTCGCACGGATTATGATCCTTTTTTCACCCTGCTCAACAAGCTCAAACGGTGCCCCCCAACCCTGCTGGTGCTGGAGCTTGAAAACAAGCATGAGGAAGTCTGCCGGTTTTAAGTCCATCCCGAATTTTTTCAACAGGTTCTGAAGTCCGACAGATCCCATGCCAACGGAGCGGAAGAGCTTGCGTACTGCCTGAACGGCAAGCTTCTTGTCGAGGTTGGCTTCATACATTTCATAGATGGCTTTCACAAGATAATTCGGGTTGCTTGCCGTCCTGACACCAAAAACCGAATAGGTTCCGGCGGCAGGATCCATCTCGATATAGGGCATGATATCCTTTTCACCCTTGATAAGGGCTTCAAAATCCTCCCGCCCGATCTTCTTTTTATCCATGCTGATTAGCTCTGCAGTTCATTTACTAAAGTATTTCGTCTTGCGGTCAGTCAAAAAGCAGAGAATAACACCGAATGATTGTAGAACGACCACCACAAGGGCGGCCCGAATAAAAGAGAAAATGTACATTACCCCTTTTGGGGGTTGTCACCCGAACCCGATGGTCTGGGGGGAGAGGAAAGGATATTTTAGCAATATCTTTCTTTTGTTTACCTCCACCAATCAGGGATCCCTCATTATGTCGGAACAAAAAAGAGTTCAATGGTAAAATCTCTTGAATTATCTTTTGAAAGAACGATTTCTTATGTAAAAATTTTTGGCTGTTGCCTGATATTTTAAAAATGTCTGTTGCACTGACCAACGGTTCGCGATGATCGTTATCCAATCAGCTGAAATAACAAGGGAACGCGCGATTTTTTGTCTTATATCTCCAGCGGGATGGACGCATGTGATGCATCGAACTCGATCCGGTATTTCGTGATGACCAGCGTCTTGTCCTGAACGATGCAGTCATAGGTGCCGTATGCGACACGGAACCCGGCCGTACCATCATTTGTTGTGATATCGCTTCCAACGATCTTTCCGTCTTTTCGAAGCGAGACACGGATGCCGTTCTGCGGGACCCCCTCCTTTGCCAGCCCGATAGAAAGAACCCCGATGCCGCCACTTGGTCCCCCGATCTCGGGCACGTCGTAGGAGATGCTCTTTTTTAATCGCTTCTTGTCAAAGATCCTGCTCCCCATGATGAGGGCTTCAACAAGTTCGGGTTTTATTTCAGTAAGCACGTACTTTTCTTTCTGGTCGACCATCAGCACTGCTGTGTCACCGAAAAGCACCCCCTTCTCATCGATATAGATGGCCCCTTCCGCTTCACCTGCCTGGAATGCGATATAGAGCTCCTTCCCGGCCCCCTTGACAATAGCAATTCCATGAACGAGGTGTGTTGCAGCAAACTGGAGCATTCCTGAGAGATCAAATGTCCCAAGGTACCGCGATCCTTTCAGGATATTGTCCAGCATCTCATGGATCTTCATCATGTGGCATCTCGCTTTGTCACTTTGTGTGGGGGTATGTTATGCCAATGAACACTCGGTCTTTTTTATTAATCGAATATTCGACACTTGCATAATATTAATGTGTGGATACGGTTCTGCAGGCACACGGTATCCGGACATTTATAAACCGTGAACAAAAAACGGCTTTTATCTGGTATCGCCAACCATAAGTGCTTTTAAAAAAAATGTTATACTTGATTTATGATCCTGTATCCGATGGTAATCTCGGCGATCGCAGTCATAGCCACCCTGTTTTATGCCTCATACCTTGATATCAAGGATCGGCGGGTGCCATTTATTTTCTGGCTGCCAATGCTTTTCGCAGGTATCCTCTGTTCAGGGTATCTTCTCTGGCAGATGACGGGGAACGCCAGCCTGATTGCCGGTTTCCTTGCACTTGTCACGAGCTTTCTCTATGCGGACTACCTGAACAACAGGGGGAGAAAAGATTCTCTGGGCCTGGCATTTTATTACAAAGAGTCTTTGATGTGGTATTATCTTGCCGTTGTCCTTGTCCTGCCCGCCCTGTCATGGTTTGTCCTTGCGAAAAACCCTAATCTTTCGCTCGTCCCCTGGTATACAATGTTCGCGGGCATTTTTGCCTATGTGTCCTATAGAGAATACCGAGGCAGACCGGAAGAAAAGGAGGGATCGAAACGTATGAAAAAAGAGTCCAGCGTTGAGGGTGCGCTCAACCGCTGGTATTTTGTCCTGATCATCATCATTTTCGCAATTACCTCTGTTTCAATGCTTTTTGGCAATGGTTGGGGGACACCCGCATTGATCATCCTCCTTCTGGCTGTATTCTGTGGTGTTTTCTATATATTCTCTGAAATGAACTTCTTCGGGGGAGCGGATGCATGGGCACTTATTTTCATATCATTCTGTATCCCGGTATTTCCCTTTACCCCGCTTCTTGGCGATCCCCCTCTCGGGATCCCGTCGTTCTCCACCCTGATCAACGCCCTCATCCTGAACATGGCGGCACCGCTTGGCATCTTTGTAATCAATGTCATCAAAAAAAACCGTGCTCCGCTGATGTATATGTTCTTCGGGTTCCCGGTCAAGGGCGACAACATCAGGGAGTCCTGGGGTTTTGTCATGGAGGAGTTTGAAGAGAAGAATGGATTGGTCGGGCGCCGGTTTATCGGTTTCTGGGATTCAGTAAAGAGGATGTATTCCGGAGAGGGGCGTATTTACACAAAAGATTTGCGGGAGCATCCTGAAGATCATACAAGGGAACTGGCGCTCTACCGGAAAGCAGGAACGGTCTGGATCTCCTACGCAGTGCCCTTTATCATCCCGATCACTGCCGGCCTCATCACGGCTCTCATCTTTGGCGATTTCCTCCTTGCGATCATGAAAATAGTCACAGGTGGCAGGTAACATGCTTGCACTGAAATATGAAGACGGATTGATCCCTGTTGTTGTGCAGGATAAAAAAAATGGCGATATCCTGATGGTTGCGTATGCAAACAAAGAGGCAGTCGAGCTCACGTATACAAGCGGGTTTGCCCACTATTACAGCCGGAGCAGGAAAAAAATATGGAAGAAAGGGGAGGAGAGCGGGCATTTCCAGAAAGTCATGCGCATCCTCGTGGACTGTGACGGGGACTGCCTCGTCTACGAAGTGGAACAGACCGGCGCTGCATGCCACACCGGTTACCGGAGCTGCTTCTATCGCACCCTCGATGGCACCATTGTTTTAAAAAAGGTATTTGATCCCGACACGGTCTATAAAACAAAGCCCGGGCAAAAAGAGATCCCATGACTTTTTTTCCCCGTTGCGGCATTGTTCTCCCCCTTTAATTTCCGGACAGGAAAAAATCTGGACTGCGCTTGTATGCAGCCCATCATGGGGCATGTAATTATTAAATATTTGTTTTCTCTACGTAATTTGTCCATCATATGGTGGGAGTCCTGATATGGTATTCGTTCCCGATCTGGTGTTGATATTAAATACGGTGCTCTGTGTGATCATCGTTATCCTTGGAATTCTCATCTACTTGCAGAAAGGTCATACGAGCGCCCTGCTCATTGGTATTGCATTCGGGCTTTTTGCGATTCCCCCTATCTACACCCTCCTGGGCATTGCATCCAGCTGGGAAACCGCCATGATCACCGCCCGGACATCCGGCTACCTTCTGGTTATCGCGGGACTGTACCAGTTCCTCAACAGCAGGACTGAAAAGAGCAGGACCTGAACCTTTTTTTTTTGTTCTTTTAAGGATATGAATCATATGTGGCAGGGATACCCGGGGTAATCGCCGTATACCATACATGATGATTCGGTTCCGAACCTGCCTTGAACGGCAGAAAGAAAAGAAGGGGGGATCATGGTCGGCGGGTGTGCCGGTGGGACTATTTTTTCATATATGTTTTAACATCGCGGTATGCCGGTTTACTGGGCATAACGGGATAATTGGTTGATTCGAGCTTGAAAAACCGGTCCTGTTCCCGGTATTTCTGATGGATTCGCTGTTCAATTGTTTTGAGGAGGACCTCGTAATACTTACCGTTGCCCTCTGCATCATCAAGACCGATCCTGTCCATGAGGGTGCTGACAAGCTCCTCGATCATATCCTTTGAAAAGATGGCCTGCAACCCTTCCTCATCATATCCCTGTGCGATCAGGATGAGGTCATCGAGCGCAGACCTTGCCTGTTCGCGGATCGCGTCGTCAAACTGGTTCCTCTGGCTCTCGGAATAGGACTGCCGTCGTTTTTTTCGGGGTAGTCTGAGATACTCCCGCCGCGGTTCTGTCAGAAAGCCGGTCTTTTTTCCCGCCATGGTACTTATCCGGTGAACTATCAGATTATGCTTATATTAAATATTGCATTTTTAATAAAACGATGGGCCGGGGGAAGGGGCCGGGAGGCCTGGCAGGTTTGCCTGTCCGTGATGCCCGATCAGGACTGACAAAACGAAGAGTTCCCCCGTATTTATATAAATGTTTGCAGCACATACCAGTACCGTAGCAACGATGTTGGATCGTTGAACGAGAGGAATAGAATAGTGACCAATACCAGAGGAATAACAATACGGGAGCGAACTTTTTATGAAAATGGTACCGGATACCAGCGTCCTGATCGACGGGCGCATCACCTCGATGATAAAAACGGGGGATTATAAGGGAACAACAATAATCGTCCCTGAAGCTGTGGTCGCAGAACTCGAAGCACAGGCAAATCAGGGGAGAGAGATCGGATTTTCAGGGCTCAATGAGCTGCAGGCGCTCTGCAGGCTGGCAGAAGAGAAGGTGATCGAGCTCAGGTTCTCCGGGGCACGCCCCACGCTTGAACAGGTGAAACTGGCAAGCGGGGGTGAGATCGACGCCATGATCCGCAATATCGCCATCGAGAACGCAGCCCAGTTCATCACAAGCGACAGCGTTCAGGCGGAAGTGGCGAGGGCAAAGGGCCTCAACGTCACCTATCTCAAGCCCCAGTTGACTGACTTTGTCCCCCTGGGGATTGACCAGTTCTTCGATGAGCATACCATCGCCGTTCACTTAAAAGAGCGGGTCTGCCCTGTTGCAAAGAAGGGCACGATCAGCTCGATGAGTCTTGTCAAAATCCGCGAACAGCCGACAACCGAGTACGAACTGAAGGCGCTCGCCCAGGAGATCCTCGAGCGGGCAAAGCGGGATCCCGACGGGTTCATCGAGGTCGAAAAGAGGGGCATCACCGTCGTTCAGATCGGGTCGATGCGGATCGCGATCGCGAGGCGCCCTTTTTCCGATGGGATGGAGATCACCGCGGTGCGTCCAATCGTCGATATCAAACTCACCGATTATTCAAAGGCAGAGATCATCAAAAAGCGTCTGTCAAGCGATAAACGCGGGCTGATCATCGCGGGGGCACCGGGGAGTGGTAAGACAACGCTTGCCCAGAGCATCGCGATCTATCTTTCTGAGAGCGGGTTTATTGTCAAAACGATGGAGGCCCCGCGGGAACTGCAGGTGCCCGACCAGATCACACAGTACACGATGCTTGACGGCAGCATGCAGAATACTGCTGATGTGCTCATGCTGGTACGTCCCGACTTTGTCATCTTTGATGAGCTGCGCAAGAACGAGGACTTCAGGACGTTTTCGGATATGCGTCTCGCAGGAATGGGGATGGTCGGTGTGGTCCATGCAACCGATGTCCGCGATGCACTCAAGCGGTTCACCGACCGTGTGGACTACGGTGTCCTTTCGCAGATCATCAACACCATCATTTATGTAAAAGAGGGCGTGATCACGAAGATCTATGATGTCGGGTTCACCATCAAGGTGCCCGAGGGGATGGAAACTGAGATGCATATCCGCCCTGTCACGACGGTAACTGATTACGATTCCGGCGATCTGGCGTATGATATCTTCCGTTATGATGGCGAGACCATCATCATGCCGCTGATCCGGACCGCTGAAAAGATGCCTGCACACGCTCTGGCGCCTGCACGGCCTGTTCCTTCTGTACCCGTGCCTCCGGCTGTACCACAGATCCGCCCTCCTGCCACAGAAACCGCATCACGTGAGGAGACCGAGAAACGCAGTGGGTGGAAGCTCGCGGAAAAGGAGATCCAGCGGGAGATCGGGCGCTATACGGATGGCGAGGTTGATGTGCAGATGATCAGTGACACCAAAGCGGTCGTGTATATCGATGACAAGGACGTCCCGGCAGCGATTGGGAAGGGGGGCAAGAACATATCGGCGATCGTCAACAAGATCGGGATCGGGATCGACATCAAACCAAGGAGCGAATTCGAAAAACAGAAAAAGGACGAGGATGATTTCAACCTCGGCGGCGGGGTGAAGATCCATATCGATAAAAAACAACTGACAATTGTGGCCCCTGAATATAACGGCAAGATCGTGGACGTCTTTGCAGGCAAGGAATACCTCTTTACCGCAACGGTGAACGATAGCGGGGAGATCCATCTTGCCAAGAATTCGAGCATTGCACAGGAAATGATCCGCCGCTCTACCGCAGGTGAGGTCATCAAACTGCGGCCGGTGTAACCGGTCACGCAAATGGTGTTTTTTACCAGGAGAGGTGGTACGCGTTGAGCGGATTTGATCCAGGGGCATTCGAACAACGGGCACAGGATCTGTGGAGATGCGCGTTTGAACCGGACCCGTCGGAGCAGGAAAAATATTACCTGACCGTCGCCTACCCGTACCCGAGCGGTGCCATGCATGTCGGGCATGGAAGAACATATATCGTTCCCGATGTGATCGCAAGGTTCTGGAGGATGCGCGGGAGGCAGGTTCTCTATCCCATGGCATTCCACGTGACCGGTGCACCGGTCATCGGGATCTCAAAGAGGATCGCGCGCCATGATGAAAAAACGATCAGGCTCTACCGGGATCTCTACCGGGTGCCGCCCGCCGTGCTTGAAAAGTTTACTGACCCGCTGACCATTGTCAAACACTTTTCCGACGAATACCAGCGTGTAATGACTGCCTGCGGCCTGTCCATTGACTGGCGCCGCCGGTTCACCACCGTCGACCCGACCTATTCAAAATTCATTGAGTGGCAGTGGAAGCACCTGTACGAAGCGGGGCACGTGATCAAGGGGGAGCACCCCGTCCGGTACTGCACATTTGACGAGAATCCGGTCGGCGACCACGACCTCCTCGAAGGTGACAAGGCGGAAGTGATCAAATTCACCCTTGTCATGTTCAGGTCTGGCGATGCAGTCATCCCGACTGCCACGCTCCGCCCTGAGACAATTTATGGTGTCACCAACCTCTGGGTAAATCCCGGTGTCACGTATATCAGGGCGCTTGTCGATGGAAAACCATGGGTGATCAGCCAGGAAGCAGCAGAAAAACTCCTGCTGCAGGATCACACGGTGACCATAGAAAAAGAGATCCCCGGCACATCCCTGATCGATACAACAGCCACCCACCCGCTCTGCGGCGAGATCCCGATCCTGCCGGCAGCATTTGTCGACCCGGACATGGCATCGGGAATAGTCATGAGTGTCCCGGCCCATGCTCCCTTTGATTACATTGCATTGCGCGACCTCCAGCAGCAGGGGAGGTATACCCGGATCAGACCGGTTCCGCTGATCAGGGTGGAGGGGTACGGTGAGGTGCCGGCACAGGATGCTGTCGAGAGAGCAGGCATCACAGACCAGCTCGACCCCCGCATGGATGCACTCACGCAGGAGATGTACTCATCGGAGTTTGCGAAAGGAAAACTCTTCGAGAAGTACGGCGGTAAACCCGTCAGGATTGCACGCGAAGACGTTGCAGCCCTCATGTCAGAACAGTATGGTTCAACGGTCATGTATGAGTTCGACACCCGTCCCGTCGTCTGCCGCTGTGGTAACCGGGTGAAGGTGAAGATCCTGCACGACCAGTGGTTCCTCAGGTACAGCGATCCTGCCTGGAAGGCGCAGGTATCGGACCAGTTAAAGGACATGTCACTGGTTCCGCCCGAAGTCCGTATTGAATTCGACAGGACAGTTGACTGGCTCAGGGACTGGGCATGTACCCGCCGCGTGGGGCTCGGGACCCGGTTCCCGTGGGATACGACCCAGCTTATCGAGCCGCTCTCAGATTCGACCATATACATGGCGTATTACACCATCGCACACCGGATCAGGGAGATGGCACCTGATACTCTCACACCCGAGGTATTCGATTATATTTTCCTTGGCAAAGAGTCAGATAGCCTGCCGCAAAAGGAAAAACTCGACGCGATGCGCAACGAATTCCTGTACTGGTACCCGTACAACTTCCGGTTCTCTGCAAAGGACCTGATCTCCAACCACCTGACCTTCCAGATCTTCCACCATGTCGCGATCTTTGAAAAGCAGCACCTCCCGCAGGGGATGGTGGTCTTTGGCATGGGCCTGTTAAACGGCGCCAAGATGTCATCATCAAAAGGGAACGTCTTCTTGCTCGAGGACGCGGTGAAGGAGTTTGGCGCTGACACGGTGCGGATGTTTTTAATGGGGAGCGCCGAGCCGTGGCAGGACTTTGACTGGAGGAACGAGCTGGTCGCTTCGGTTAAAAAGCAGATCGAACGGTTTTACAACGCCATCCACGAGATGAAGGATGCCGGGGGAGAGCCAAAAGACATCGATCTCTGGCTGATGAGCCGTCTTTTGGAGCACATCGAAAAGACCACCGCATCCCTCGAGAACTTCCAGACCCGGCAGGCATTGCAGGAGGCGTTCTTTTCGATCGAGAACGACCTGAAATGGTACCGGCGCCGGCTTCCTGAAGGCAGCGACGGCAGCAGGATGCTCCGCTCACTCTGCTCTGCATGGGTGCGGCTGCTCGCCCCGTTCATCCCGTTCACCTGCGAGAAATTATGGCAGGACATCGGCGGGCAGGGGCTTGTGTCGTTTGCTGACTGGCCGGTTGTCGATCAAAAACACAAGAACCGCCGTATCGAGCTGGCAGAGGAGCTGCTCCTGCGGACGGTGGAGGATCTTGAGTCGATAAAAAAACTGATCCAGATCACGCCGAGATCGATCACCATCTCACTAGCTCCGGCATGGAAGTACGAGATATTCAAAACAATCGCCCGCGCTCCCGACAGAACCCTTGCTATCCGCACGATCATGAAAGACGATCTCATGCGCAGGCGCGGCAAAGAGGCAACTGATGCGGCAAAGCAGTGCACCGCCCTGATCCACCGCCTGCCCCCCCACATCGTTGAACTGATCGCATCCGACGGCGTTAACGAGCGGGCGGTCTTTGAGCAGGCAACACCGTTCCTAAAAAAAGAGTTTGGCGTTCCCGTTCACATCACCGATGCCGAGAGTTCACCTCACGCCAAGGCGGCCACTGCACTGCCGTTCAAGCCGTCAATCGTGATCGAGTAATGTTCCTTTTTTTTAAGCGACCGGCACCAGCCGATATCATTGCCATTCCGGGTGCAGCGCATCCTCTCAGCGACGTGAAAATAGATCTTTGAGCCGAATTTTTTTTTATGGACATATACCGGTGAAGGATCGACAACGGGTTAGAGCGGTAAACAGGTGAGGTTTGTCCTTGCCGGACCCCTGCGGCCGCTGATACAGCAGAACCTCGGGAATACTATGCCGTACTGCATTGGATGTGCAGATATCATCCGGGTTTTTTTCCCACAGGAACGATCTGACAAATTTATCACGATTCATGGCAAGATATCGCAGTATGGCATCTGAACAGACAAGGCGACACGGAGGATTTTTCCTCGTACCGGCAGGGTTCCTGATCGGTCTTGGGGCAGGGATTCTTCTCGGGTATATGTGGTCAGGGATGCTGATCGGTCTTGGAGGAGGATTCCTGGCATCGATTGGGAAGAGAGGCTGGGCAGACACATACCATGATACATCCGTCCGGCCTCACAGCACTGGCGGGCCGCGGTGGTTTTTACCGCTCATCGGTCTCTACATCATCACCGCCGGTATCGCGATCATCTGGATTCCCCGTGATGTATGGCAGAACATTGCGGCGGTTTTTCTGGTCCTGATCGGTATATGGTTTATTGTCCGGGGATACAGTCAGGGCACCTGAACTTTTTGTCAGATGACGGGGTCCTGATCAAAAAAACCACCTGCACGGTTCCATGTAAACCAGGAAGGCTGCAATTCCGCTGCCAGATACGGGCTATTTGAACCGTTATGTCCAGGAAAACGGTATTAAAAGGTTTTTTTATGAATCGACACCTTTTTTAATTCACGTCTTCATCGTCTACTGAGGGGTCCGGGGATGGCCAGAATTTCAGTAAAAATTGAAAATGCATTGGTCGATGAGATTGAAGAGGATAGAAAAAATAAGGGTCTGAAACTATCAAACTGGGTTACCAATGCGGTTCAGAGTTATCTCCACCCACCAGCTGCCGGGACGGATCATACCGGGGAAATTGAAGAGTTAAAGCGGGTCTCAGACGAACTTTTCACAAGTCGGGCAGAACGGGAGAACCTTGCCACCAGATGGGCAGATCTGGAACGCAGGCATGAGTCACTGAAAGCAGAACGGGACAGACTGGTGGCTGAACTGACGTATCAGAAAAACCAGCTTGACACAATGAACACCAGACAGGAATTATCTGTCACAAATCTCGCCGGACTGGAAAAGAGATGCGATACCCTTCGTGACGAAAAAGAGAGCATCAGGGCAGAGCTGACCGAACTGAAAAGCAGGTATAACGTGCTGAAAGGCGAGAAAGAAAATCTCGGGATCGAGCTGGCTCAGTTCAATAGCAGGTACGACTCGCTGAAAGGGGAAAGGGAAACCCTTATGGCAGAACTGTCCCGGCTCAAAAGTACCTGTGACCGGATTTGCGGTGAGCGGGACCAGGCAGTGGCTGACAGGAACCGGTTCCTCGCAGAGCGTGAGAACCTCGAAAAACAGATGCGTGAGATGGCGGTTGAAGCCGAACGCAGCAAAGCAAAAACCATCATGATCGACGAACTGCGAAAAGACAAGGATTTTTACAGGTTGAATACCGCAAGCTCAGTGATCATATCGTCCCTCAATTACCCCCTGGCCGTTCGTCATTCTGGAGCTGGATCTGGGACGATACGTGAGCCTGCCGGATCACCAGCGGCTTTCCAAATACCCGCACGAACAGATCTGATTTGGAAATGGCACTCGCCCTCTCGGTCTCTGCATCCTGATATGCCTGCACCTCACACAAAATCTCTGTCTGATTGATGTGGCACCGCAGGGATTGTATGACGCCCTGGTGGGTGGCATCAAGGCCGTCGGCAATCCGGATAAGCGCGGCAAGCATGTTGACAACCATGCGGTCATCCGGCGGCAACAGGGTATAATAACCCCATGATTCCAGCCTGCATTTCCCGCGGTGACAGAGCGTCACAAGCCCGATGATCCCCCGTTCGATGATATCAACCGGAAGCTGTTCAGAAGAGAAGATCATCCTGGCGCCCTTTGTACGGTGACCCTTTCCACCCGGAGTCCAGCCGATTTCATGGAGGAGTCCTGCACATTCGAGCAGGAGCCGTGCTCTCTGGCTCATCCTGTGCAGGGGCTGCAGGCTGTCAAAGAGCGCAAGTGCCAGATCGGTGACATGACGTGTATGAGCCTGCCCTTCCGGATACGCCAGCGCAATCTGATGTACGGAAGCCATCAGGCGGTCTTTTGAAGCGGCCGTGGGCTGCCCGAATGGTTTTTTTTCCTCTTTTAAAAGTGTGGTCCGCAGCCCATCCCATATCCGGGACCGCTCGAGCACCTTCCAGTACTGTATTAACTGCCGGAACAGCGCTTTGCGCTTCATTTCACGATCATGAAGGAAATATTTGAGGTCTGCGATCATCTGCGGGTTCCAGGGTTTCGTCGATCCCAGCGAGTGATGCTGGGCACGTTCCTTTAAGAGAACAAGTGTTACCGTGTCGATCCAGACATCACAATCATGGATATTACCTAACATTTCCTGAACTTTTTTCACCCGCGATAAGGGTTTTCTGAGCCCGTACCGGTATATTGGTGCATAAAATTCCATGGTATAACGGAGTTTTTTTGCTGCGATCCTCATTGCATGGTGCTCTGCCACTGCCTCAGGATATTGAATCCATGGTTCATACGAGAGAAGCGCGGTCAGTCGCTTACTTATGTCATCAGCTGCAAGAGAAGGCAGCGCATACATTGGTGGCCTGGGCCGGATTCGTCGCGCGGTGGTATGATAACCGGTTGCAGCATTGCGGATATCATCGATGATCTGCCTTTTTTCAAGACCTGTGACCGCAGAAAGGACCTGTTTCTGAAGCGTTGCCCTTTTTTTCTGGTGTATCGTGAGAAGGTGTTCGATGCCCGCAGTGAGGGGAGGCTTTATTTTTTTATGAGTGTCTGCCTGTTGTGCCTGGCTTTTTGCTGCCTTTTTCTGGTACTTCTTTAAAAATTCTATCTGGACATCGGCATCGCGTGCGTCACTGAGAGCGCGGGTGATGGCCTTGACCTCCTTGACCCATCGGGAATACTTCTTTTCAAAAAAACAGTGGGCACAGAGGGGAAGGGCGGCACGCAGTCGCCGTGACGCGACCCGCATCCGGTGTATATATTCACTATTTTTCTGTGCTTTTACCCCTTCTGTTTCCTGTGAAAATGCATCAAGCAGGAACAACAAACGCTGCATCCCGAATATGCATGATCCGTGAACCGATATCGCCTGGTCATGGGACTTTGTCATACCGATCAGATCTCGTATAAACCACGGTCAGTACCTGTACGGTACCTCTGTTTTAGGAGGAATACCATGTTCAATCTTGCCCTAACCTTGGACTTTTTCACCAGGGGCAGGAACGTTATGCCATGCAGATCTCAAAACTTACGCGGTTACTCCCCGATACTGCTCTTTGCCCGCTTCACCCGCTCCTTTGTCGAGAACCCGGTCACCGCATCGAGATATTTCCGGAACCGCTTGTTGGTGTCGATGATCACCTCGTCATTCACGTTCAGGTCAGACTCGGTATCAACAATAACCGTCTTACTGCCGGCACCTGCTTTCACGTCGAACCTTTTTAAAGCTCCAAACCTGATCCGGTACATCCCGCCCGATTGGGTCGGTTCAACACCAAAACAGTTCCGAAGCTCTGAAACGATCCGTGTATTAAGGTCATTTGTCAAACCGCGTTTAACCGGATATTCCTGCATAATACTTTTTTAGGTGGATGGTCTATGTTAACCTAGTGATAACGATGGGAGTACCTCAAATATTGATCGACAAATCTCCGGATGATCCAGCTAAAAGACAATCTTCTTCATCAGGGGGAGTACCCGACCTGAAAATATTTTCCAAACCCCTCGTCACCCCGGACACCGCTGTTCTCGTGGGCTTCCCGGGGAGCGGACTTGTCGGAAGCATTGCGCTCCAGTACCTGGTCGACCAGCTGGAGTTCGAGCTGATCGGTACAATGACCTCAAAATACTTCCCGCCACTCGCGATGATGAACAAAGGTGTGATCAATGATCCGGTCAGGATATATGCCAAAAATGGGATCGCGGCTGTCGTCGCCGACATCCCCATCCACCCGATGATCTGCTACGAGATTGCCAACGGATTTTTAGACTGGCTGGCACCGTTTAAACCCAAAGAGGTCGTGACAATAGCGGGCATCATCACAAACGAGCCCGAGAAACGGGTTTTCGGAGTTGCTACCACCACAGAGGCGCTCCCGCGGATCGCAGACCTCACCATCATCCTGCCTGTGGGGAGCATATCGGGGATCGCATCGAGCATTCTCACTGAGTGCAAGATCCGTGGCATCCCGGCGTACGGCCTGCTGGGAGAGACCGTGAACGCACCCGATCCACGGTCGTCTGCGGCCACCATTGATGTGCTCAACAAGATGTATAACCTTGGCCTCGATACCCGCCCGCTTCTCGACCAGGCGGTTGAGATCGAGCAGAGCATGAGCAAACTTGCCGAAGAAGTGCAGTCCGCAGAGCAGGCGCCCAAAAAAGACCTGCCGATGTACGGGTGATTGTCATGAAATGCCCCGCCTTAACCGGTATCTCCCCCGATATTATCAAGGAACTCAGAAACGGACACCCCCGAACCCTTGAGCTCCAGAGCACACACAACATCATCACCATCGCAAATACCGTACCGGGACCCGACACCCACCTTTTCATGACCTCCATCGATATGGACGACCTTGGCCCGGGCGATTCCGGCATCTGCGTGTATGTGCTCTCGGTCAATATCACGATGAAGCGGATCGTTGAGTTCGTGCACGGCCTGCACTATGAGGAACGGGAACGGATGTCCGCCCGCGTCCAGGTGAAATACTGCGCCGCGTCGGTCGTGAAGGGTGTCCACCACGAAGGGATCGTCCAGCCAACCGAAGTTGAGGTTCTCAAGTCATCGTGTTATCACGCGGGGTGAAGAACATACAATTATTTCAAGCCGCAGTACAGGATACTGAATATGGGGATCTGAACGTACAATGACGGGAAAAGAGATGAAGGCCGTTGAGTCAGGCCAGTTTATGCGGGGTTTTGTCCTGCTGATAACAATTGCCGGGGCATGCCTGGTCTTTTACAGTGTATACATGGTTACCACGCATCCCGATGATCTGAACAGGGTTGTCCTTGACCTGATCATGTTCGGGTTCGGGTTTGCGGCGATCTGGTTCGGGCTTTCGCATTTTGATATCCAGAAAACAAAAACAAAGATCCAGAAGATCAACCAGAAGGCAGACAGAATTAAAGAGATCCTCGATCGGAAGTAATCCTTCATTTTTTTGAAGGGAACTCTTGGGCAGGCTGATAAAAACCAGCACTGCCAGGAAACATATTAATTAGGCCGGAGTGTGAATTAAATAGGCGTCAGGGCTTGTGGCTTAGCTTGGACATAGCGCCGGGCTTCTAACCCGGATGTCGGGGGTTCAAATCCCCCCAGGCCCGTTTATTTTCACCGTTGACTGCAATCCCCGGTCGATCCTTTTTGTGCCGGGCACTTTTAAGTATTGCATCACGTGCGATCACGGTCTCGCTGGAGATCCAATCGGCGGGAGATTATCCGGCAAAAAAGGGATTGTAAAAGATTATTGCTCAGCCTGCCCTTCCATCACCGGTTTTTGCAGGATCTGGACATCGATGATGTTGTGCTGCCGCTGCGCCAGCTTCTTTGCCTTGAAGATGTTTTTGCCCTCTTTGCCGATCGCTATCCCGCGATCCTCGTCCCTGACCTCGACCTGAACCGTCTGTTCTCCGGGTTCACCCTCAAACGCCATCGAGGTGACCTGTGCGGGCAGGAAGCAGTTCTTTATGAACTGTTCGGGGTTGCTGGAGTATTCAACGACCTCGATCTTCTTCCCCATGACTTCCGAGGCTTTCTTGATGCTCGCACCCTTTTTGCCGATAGCGAGTCCCATGTCGCCGGGGTTCACGACAAAGATGAGCCTCCCGTTGCGCTCATCGATGACACAGTCCCGGCTTCCCGCGCCCGTCAGGCTCTCGAACTGTGAGATCAGGCGCATACAGTCTTCGGTGAGTTTTACTTCCGGCATATCATGCCCTCTTCAGGGAAAGGATATCTGACTCTCCCGGGTCGACAACCGCAAGCGTGCTCACCATGAACGGCTTGCCGCAGGCTTTGCCGAGCGCAACGCTCGAGCCTTCAAACGTGTGGACAAAAAGATTCTGGTAACTTTTCAGCTGGGTTCTGAACTTCTCCGGGCAATTCTGTGCAATGACAACGATCTGCGCTTTACCGTCTTTGATATTTTTCTGTGTGTTGTGCTGACCAAGTATGACATTTCCGGTTTTTATAGCCCGGCGTAAGGAAGCATTAAAATCCATTCGCAATTCTCCTAGTTTTCAGGTTTTACTGCAATCAGTTTTACGTCCCCCGTCCCCAGCTGGATTGGCTGGCCGACGATGACGTTTTCTGTGACACCACTCAGTTCATCAACCTCGTTTGCCACGGCGGCATCGAGCAGGTGGTTGACGGTCACCTCGAAAGCGGCGCGCGAGAGCACGCTCTCCTTCTCACCGGCGATCCCGTGCCTGCCGATCTGCTTGACCTCGCCGTCCATGCACATCATATCCGCAACGAGCATGATGTGACGGACATCGACAAGGATACCCTGTTCGCCAAGCGTTGAAAGAGCCTCGTAGATGATCGCATTGCGGGCAGCTTCGATGCCAAGCACCGAGGCAGCTTCGCTGATGTTGTTGGTCCGGGTGCGCGTTGTATCGACGCCAGCAACCTCAAAGACATCTTTTAGGTTGGAGCCTTCAGTATAAAGGATATACTCCCCGGTCTCCTTCCTGACCACAACCCGCAGGATATCATCGATGCCCTGCACGATCACGTTCCTCACATGTTCGGCAAGCTGGAACAGGTTCTGGTAGCTCTCCGGGTCCTTGGGGAGGAAGATGATTGTGGCATTATCCTCATCGATCTTGTGCTCGAAGTCACGGTAGTGCCTCCGGTCGCGTATCTTTTTTGGCGCGATCTCCATGA
>CAIULN010000076.1 GCA_903900025.1 uncultured Methanomicrobiales archaeon
GAAAGTCATCTTCGAACTCGACCTTGCCGCAGGAGCAGAAAAGGCAACCGCATGGGGATGCGATCTGACCGAAAAATATGTGGAGATCAACGGGAGGTACACAACATGAAACGTGAGGACGTGCTCATGGAGGCGCTGCCGTATATCCAGCAGTTCCATGGCAAGACCATTGTGATAAAACTCGGGGGGCACTCGATGGTCGATCCGGTGGTGCTCGAGAATGCGATCCGGGACGCGGTGCTCCTGCACTACGTGGGGATCCAGGTCGTTCTTGTACACGGCGGAGGACCGGAGATCACGGAAAAAATGAAACAGATGGGTAAGGAATCCGTCTTTGTCGGGGGCCTGCGTGTTACCGATACAGAAACTCTCGAGATCGCGCAGATGGTGCTCGTGGGAAAGATCAACAACGGGATCGTCTCGCTCATCGCAAAATGCGGGGCACGGGGTATCGGGCTCTCAGGCAATGATGGCAACCTGATCATTGCCCGCAAGATGGATCCGCAGAAAGTCAGGATCGGGGAGGTGGAGCAGGAGGTTGACCTCGGCCATGTCGGGGAGATCGAATGGGTCGACCCCGCGATCCTCACGACTCTGCTTGGCAACAACTATATCCCGGTCATTGCCCCGATCGCCATTGACAGACTTGGGGGAAGCCTGAACATCAACGCGGACACTGCTGCAGGGGACATCGCCATTGCACTGAAAGCCTACAAGCTGATCAACATGACCGATGTTGATGGCGTGATGGATGCCACACGGACAAACGTATACCGGAAACTCTCGATCGATCAGGCAAATAACCTGTTGAAATCCGGCGCGATCGGCGAGGGCATGATCCCGAAAGTGACATCGGTCATCAACGCTGTCGAGAATGGCGTAGGATTTGCCCATATCATTAACGGCAACGTAGAACACAACCTCCTCCTCGAGCTCTTCACCCGGGACGGAGTTGGCACGATGATCACCGTTAAATAAACTTATACCCAAAACCATCCTATAACACAGGAAATAACTTGGTATCATGAAGAAACACTGGTGTATCATCGCCGCAGTATGTATTATGGCCGGGTTGATGAGCACCCTGTATGTCGGCGGGTTTTTTAAGTACCCGTCCGGGATTGCCCCCCTCCATAATGACCCCGCCCCGCTCCAGAAATCCAACAGTTCCGGCACCATCACCGCATATTATTTTTATGGTGACGGCTGCATCCATTGTGCAAACGTCAAACCCCACCTCCTGGCACTCACCAATAAATATCCAAATCTCAATCTTCTCCAACTGGAGGTATATTATAACGCTACCAACCAGAACCTCTTTTCCAGTTTCCAGCAATTTTATGGCATAAAGACTGCCGGTGTCCCGACACTGGTTATCGGCAACCAGGTTCTTGTCGGGGAGACCCAGATCCGGGACAACGCCGAAACCGCAATCCTCCAGCTGGCGCAGCACCCCGCACCCTCAACACCCGCCCCGATACCCTCCGTTCAAGACGGGGGCTGTCCTGCATCGGTCACAAGTTTTACGCTTCCCCTTGTAGTGACCTGTGCCCTCATCGACAGTGTCAATCCCTGTGCGTTTGCCGTGCTGGTCTTCCTGCTGCTCTCGATCATCACGCTGGAGAGCCGCCGGCGGGTGCTTGCCGTGGGCGGTGCCTACATCGCTGCGGTCTTTATTTTCTACCTGCTGTCGGGCATCGGGCTTTTTTCCTTCGTCCAGCAGTTCGGTGTCTCACAGATCCTCTTTCGTGCGGCGGCTCTCCTTGCAATCTTTCTGGGGCTGGTCAATGTCATTGATGTGATCCGGAAAAATGAAGGGTTCATCCTCGCGATCCCTGCCTCGAAAAAAGAGGTGATCGAACGGTACATCCGCGATGCATCCCTGCCCGGAGCATTCATCCTTGGCATTCTCGTCGGGATCTTCGAGCTGCCCTGCACGGGCGGAATATATCTTGCTATCCTTGGGCTTATGAGCAAGACCCTTACGTTCAGTGAAGGACTGCCCTATCTGATCTTGTACAATTTCATCTTTGTCCTTCCGCTCATTGCAATCCTCGTCATTGTCTCCTTCGGGTTCTCACCGGAAACCGTGAATTCGTGGAGGGTGGAGAACCGCCGGGTCCTGAGGCTTGGCATCGGGGTTGCGATGATCGCCATCGGCTTGGTTATGCTGTCGGGATGGATCTAAAAAAAAAAGGCAAACCGAATTGTATTGCGTGAGAATATCCTGTATTATGGAAGGTTTCCCTCGCCGGAACACTCCCGCTGGCGCTCTTCGCTCATGGCAATCAGGGTCTCAAAAATTTTCTGGACGGAGACGGGGTCAATTTTACACTCTACCGCACGGTTGAATACTGCCGCAAGCACGTCCCGTGTACGGTTTTCGTCATGGACGGGGTGACCTTTGCTAATCTTTATCTTTGCAATTTTTCCCGCAAGTTCCTGTCTGCGTGCGATAAGACGGACGATCTCGTGGTCAACCCGGTCAACCTCTTTTCTTACATCCTCCATCATCATAGCAGTGTATTGATTCCATGGGTGGTATAAACCTGATGAGTGGGCAGCGCATTACCCAAAGGACTAATGGGAGGGACTTCCATGTATTTGCGGAATTGTTATGCTTGAACGGATATCGCGACGGGAACGCTTTGACCTGTTGGTTGCATGGGGTGCAATCTCCCTTGCATTTGCCCTTATCTTTCTTAAGGAGTCAGGCAGGGTTGATCCTGTTACCGCACTCCTTTTTATCGGTATCTCTCTGGTGACGGTGGGGATAGGGTTTGTCGCCCACGAAATGGCGCACAAGTTTACCGCCATGAAGTACGGGTACTGGGCGGAGTTCCGGAAGGATAATACCATGCTGCTCGTTGCTGTCGCCCTCGCGGCACTGGTGGGGGTGGTTTTTGCTGCACCCGGCGCAACTGTGATCTATAACAACGGTCGGTTCGGGGGAGGGCTGAGCCGTGAAGAGAACGGGAAGATCTCTGCCGCCGGACCTGTGACAAACCTTCTGCTCTGTATCCCCTTTGCAGCACTCCTTCTCTATGGCGGCATCTCATCATCGCTCTCGGGCAACATTGCCACGCTTACTGGCATGATGGGGCTGCAGGTCAATGCGATGATCGCCGCGTTCAACATGCTCCCGGTCAGCGTGCTTGACGGCAGAAAAGTGTTTGCATGGAACAAGGGCGTCTTTGCGGTACTAATCATTGCAGCATTCGGGACACTCCTTCTCTCATACTACCCCCAGCTGATGTGAATTTTTTCACGCACTCCATTTTTTCACAATGGTGGTCGACCCTATGAGTGCAATTCAGGGCGATTCCCTGAGATGCGCCAGTACTCTTGCTACCTTCTGCCCCTTCTCGTAAGCTTCGGAAAGGGCAGTCGGGTGCTGCCGGATGCCGCCGTACCTGTCCATGTCGTTGGCGATGATATTGTCATAATATTCAAACCCCACACTGTTGAACAGCGCCGTCATGACCGGAAACGCACCATCAAATACCTTATCCCATCCGAGCCCTGCTGTGGAAACGAAAATGCCTTTATGCTTTTTGATATGTTCATTTGTGAAATACAGCGTTTTCAAGATGAACTTTTGCGCCCAGAGGTACTGCCCGCGGTCGATCAACCCCTTGAGTTCGGCGGTGATTCCCATTGTATAGATCGGCGAGGCGACCGCGATGCAGTCCGCCGCCATGATCTTATCGTACAGCACAATCGCATCGTCCTGAATGATGCAGTCTCCGGTTTTATGGCAGGCATTGCAGCCACGGCATGGAGTGTAATGGAGATCTTTCAACACCACTTTTTTAACCGTTGCGCCCGCCTCTTGTGCCCCTTCAAGAAATTTGTCGAGCAGCGTTTCGGTGTTGCCGTGCCGGTGCGGGCTTCCTGAAATGCCAAGAACGGTGACGGTCATGATAGATCACGATGAGAACCGTTTTTTGAGTTCAGCAATCACATCTTTTCCAAGCATATCAGCCTCATTCTTTGCTGTCGGGTGGCGCTCGATGGCCCCCTTCTCATCGACATTATTGATCATCAGGTAGTGGATGTCCGCATCCCGAATGTCAATCACGTGATAGAAGCACTTCACCGATGGGATTGCTGCAGCAAAGACATGATCCCACTTCTGTCCTGCGGTGGCGAGGAAGATCCCGAACCGCTTTCCCCTCCGCTCCGGTGGAACGATGGGGAGCTTGAGCACGTACTTGCGCGACCGGAAAACCTGTGCACGGTCGACCAGTGCCTTGACCTGTGCGGCAAGGCCCATGCAGAAAATAGGGGATGAGAGCACGATACAGTCCGCCTCTATGATCTTGTCGTGCACCGTATCCATTCCGTCGCGCTGGATGCACCTGTTGAGTTTTTCACAGGCATTGCACCCGTTGCACATGTTGATATTTGCCTCTGAGAGGGCAATCTTCTCGACGCTCACGTCCGTTTCCCCACCCATCGATGCAAGCACCCAGTCAAGGAGTGTCTCCGAGTTTCCGTGCCGGCGCGGGCTGCCGGCAAACGCGAGGACTTTGATCGGCATAGATTTCTTCTTTGTGATATGGGCTCAAATAGGATTGGTATTTGATCAGGTATTTAAAAAAAATCTGAATAAAAAAAGGGTCACACTTTCTTAAAGCACAGGTACCAGTCCTTGCACTCGTACCCTTCGGTCGGGCGCTTCTCCATCTCTGCGGCAGTCTTTGGCGGCGGGACAACCACCTTGTCACCCGGTTGCCAGTTCGCCGGTGTGGACACCTTGTATTTGTCCGTGGTCTGGAGCGCTTTGACAAGGCGGATAATCTCGGGCATGAACCGCCCATTCTGGAGCGGGTAGTAGATCATCGCCCGCATGATTCCCTTGTCATCGATGAAGAAGACACAGCGGACGGCTGCCGTTGACGACTGCCCCGGATGGATCATGCCGTACTTCTTTGCGACCTTCATGGTGAGGTCGGCGATGATCGGGAACGGAATGGTGACACCCATCTTCTCCTTGATATCGTGCACCCATGCGAGGTGCGCCGAGATGCTGTCTACGGAGAGCCCGATAAGCTGGACGTTGAGTACCTTCAGATCATCGTAGATCGTGGTAAATGCCATGAACTCGGTCGTGCATACCGGAGTAAAGTCTGCGGGGTGCGAAAACAACACCACCCATTTCCCCTTCAGGTCAGAAAGTTTGATCGGACCCTGCGTTGTCTCTGCCTCAAAGTCCGGCGCGGGTTCACCCAGCACCGGGAAACTGATGCATTCCTCGTCAGCCATTTTTCTATTCCCCTTATTTCATGATATCGTCAAGCTGGGCTTTCCCATACACGTACGCTGGCATGCCCGAGAGCAGGAACGTCACCCGCAGCGCCTCATCGACCTCTTCCTTGGTCACGCCGAGGTTTGCCGCGCCGGCGAGCTGCGCCCGCACCGCGTGCTGGTCGCGCAGGGCGGCGGCGATCGCAATCGCGATGAGCTTCTTCGTCTTTCGGGACAGTTTTCCGTCGTCCCAGATGTGCTCCTCAAGCTTCATCACCATCTCGAACATCTCAGGATCCTTGTCGCAGAGTTCCTTGAAGAACCTTGGGACCTTGCCGATCTTCTTTTCCAGTCCTTTGAGTTCTTTTTCCGTATCCTTTTTGGTCATGATTACGCACTCTCCAGCTGCATCGGTTCGCCGCAGCAGATCAGTTCCCCGCCGCCGGCCTCTTTGACCACCACAACGTTGCTGCAGATCTCGCATTTGAAGACCTGCCCTTCCTTTGACACATTTACCATAGGTTTCCTCCTCTCACTCCAACGCGAATCCGGATGCGAACGACAATCCCCCTTTACCAGAAATGCGGTGCCGGAATGCCTCCACGACCGGTTTTCATTAGGCGGTACAAATCAGTAAGAAAAATGGGAAATTAGAGATTGCTTTTCCCGCGTTTGGGCGGGTGCTTTGCATCCTCAGGAGTCTTGATGTCCGGGCGGATGTGGGTCATCGGGAAGCACTGGTACTCTTCGCATGCGCAGGACGGACACTTCCTGAGATCCTGCTCACTCTTGTCAAGAGCGTATTCCTTTCCGCAGTCAAGGCACACGTATTTTCCCGGGCCGACTTTCTGTCCTGCGGTGTAAGTCTTCTGTTCGGTCAAGTAAATCACCAAACTTCTCATTTTGCGGGAACATATTTATCACTTGTGTTTGTGCCAGTCCGATGATAGTGTGGCGGTGCACATATCAAAAGCTATATTGAATCCCGTTTTGCATAGTTCCTGATATGGGAAAAAAGGTCATCGGACTGCTCGGGAGCCCGCTCACAGAAGGCAATACGGCAAAACTTCTTGAACGGGCATTGCAGGGCGCACGTGACGCCGGGTGCGAGACCGAGACGATCGCTGTCGCGAGTATGAGCTTCGAAGCCTGCATGGAGATGATGTTCTGCCGGGAGCACGAGACCTGCATCATGGACGACGAGATGCAGCCGATGTACGGGAAGTTTAAGGATATGGACAGCCTGATCCTCGCCACACCTGTCATGACGATGGGAATCCCCGGGAAGCTCAAGTCGTTTATGGACCGGTTCCAGGTCTTTTTCAATGCAAAATATGTGCGCCAGCAGCCGTTCATCACAAAGGAGCAGAAAAAACTGCGTCGGGGTCTCTTCATCTGCATCTCCGGCATGAAGATCCCCGACGTATTCGCCGGCGCAAAGAAGACCGCGGAAGCATTCTTTGACATTATCGATTGCAGGTACTGGGACGAACTGCTGATCAATGACATGGACACTATCCGTGATGTGTCGGCACACCCCGGGCTGCTCGACGCAGCATACAAAAAAGGGTTTGCGCTTGGTGAACTCCTGAAAAAAAGCTGACTGGATTGCGTCTCCAGCTCAGAGCATCCCTTTCTCTTTTAAACTGATAAAACCGTCTTTTGTCACGATGATATGGTCGAGGAGCTGGATCCCAAGGGTCGTCCCTGCCTCTTTGAGCTGCCGGGTGATCTGGATGTCCTGCGAGCTGGGTTCAAGTGA
>CAIULN010000077.1 GCA_903900025.1 uncultured Methanomicrobiales archaeon
AAATTCTTTTTTTTTTGCAAAACATGATGTTTACGACGATCGGGTCCAAGGTATTGCAATCTTATTGATCCAAAAACGTCATCCCCAATCCGGGCCTGGAAAAGGCCCCGACAGGATCCGGAAGACCAGAAAGGAGCCCGGAATATGCCCGGATTACAAAAGTCCCCATAAAACCGTTATTTTGGCAAACGGACGATTTTATAGTACCCCCAAAGCTGGGTGAGTTTTCGAAGACCCGGGAGGATCGGCACCAAGGGGGGCGACCAAAAAAAGAGGCTTCCAAAACGCAATAAGGTGCATTGGAATTGATTTTAATTTCCTCATATTTTGACTTTTTTTAAAATCGGAGAACAAATAGGGATTATATTTTGCAATCTCATCGGGTAATTGTTATCCGGGCCGTGGACCGATTGATAAGCACATAAAAGATCCATTTCTGACAGAGAAAGAGATTGGGATTATGGAAGGTGCAACACGATGAAACGTAAGAGAGATAATCGCCATCCCTGACAAGATCCTGCGTATGAGTTCACTTCGAGCCGGGTTTCGAACCCGGGGCCGCGGCCACCTCTTTGACGGATTCAATCATCTCGGGGAGCAATTCCGCCGGGATCCCCATCACCATCTCGCCATCCTCGATGCCGGAGAACTTGCGCGAACCATCGCACCCGAGTGAGAAGTTCACCTTCCCGTTCAGGTAGGTCTGGGCACAGGTATCGGAGCAGACCGACTGGATGCCGGCGAACTCCGCGTTTATCCTCCCGCCCATCCGGAAAAGGCTGCTCTGTGCAAGTTTTAACATGCTCCAGGGATTTGCAACGATTAAGACCACCTGCGGGTCAAACGGTGTCTTTTCGAGCGGGGCATACAGGGTTGCAAAGGTTTCATTGGTATCAAGGTGCGGGACCCTGTCGATGGTGCGCTTACAGGCAGCAGAACTTTCGAATTTTCCCAGTTTGAAGTAAAAATCGCCGTTCTTCAGGCTATCGGTGATCTCCCGGAGGCCCAGCGCCCAGGCCCCCCCGTTGCATTCGTGCCTGGCTGAAGGAGAATAAAAGATCCGCCCTTCTTTCCGGGCCAGACCGATCATGGCGCAGTGCCGGATAGTCTTGTCAAGTTCCTGCATTCCTGCGGGAATATCCTCTTTCTTCGTTGCAAACCTGAATGCAACAGGAGATCCGGTGAGCTTTAAGTATTTTTTAAGAGTCTCTGATGCCTCAGCATAATTGATCGGAATTTTCATATCTGGTGTCATAGATGAACTAACCTCATCGTCCAAGGTAACTTAAGGACGTTATAACTAGACCATGTGGCGGGATTTATTTAAACATAGTGACCGTGCAAACCGAAATTTTCGACACAGATTTACAGCAACAAATAAGAACGCAGAAATTATGCCGTGTGTTAGCCAGCTGGCGAAAAAGAATAATGATCTCATAGTTTTACAACCCCAGATATCCGAGCAGCACCAAAGCCCCGATCATGAATATCTCCATCAGGATGATCACGATCCACTGGTTCAGCTTCAGGAACTCCGGGACGGTGACTGCAGGAAACGGCCCCCATGTAAGAATACGGGTCCTCAGGACAGGATAGAGTTCCGCAAAAAATCCTGCCCCGATCACTAAGCCGACCATCCCGCCGATAAGGGCATCGAGCGCGCCAGTTCCAACAGCTCCGGCAACAGTTCCCGGGCAATAGCCGAGAAGGGCAAAACCAACACCGAAGATAAGCCCGCCTATCACATTCGAGCCGAACGACCCTTCCGCTGCATGCGACTGCACATATCCTAAGTATTTAAGCAGGTGGAAACCTATCATCCCGACAATTACTGCCG
>CAIULN010000078.1 GCA_903900025.1 uncultured Methanomicrobiales archaeon
GCGCTTACCTCCTTTATCCTTGAAGACCTGTCGCGCTGGTACGTCCAGCTCGTCCGCCCCCGCATGTGGCTCGAAGGCGAATCGGAGAGCAAGGTCTTTGCCTACGAGACGATCTACTATGTCATGCGCCGGCTCATGGGGCTCCTTGCACCCTTTGCCCCGCACCTTTCTGAGGAGATCTACAATAACCTCAGGTGCCCGCAGGACCCTGCGAGCGTGCACATGCTCGACTGGTTTGCCGGCGACACAGGCCTCGTTGACGAGGAACTTGAGGCGGCGATGGAAGCCGTCCGCTCGTTTGACGATGCGGTGCAGAACGCCCGGCAGGCAGGAAAACGCAAGCTCCGCTGGCCGGTTGCAGAAGTTGTTTTGGTAACCGGTTCAGAACAGGTGGCAGCTGCAATCAACCGCCTGAACCCGGTCTGCATGGACCGTGCGAATGCACGGAAGGTCACCGTTGTCACGGGCATGTGGGACCGGATCCGCTGGCAGGCAGCGCCGGTGATGAGGCTGCTTGGGCCCGGCTTTGGCAAAAACTCCCCAAAAGTCAAGGCACTCATCGAAGCGGCGGACGGCACGCTCCTCAAAACAGAGATCGAGGCGGGCAGGACGGTAACCCTTGCGGATGCCTCGGGCAGCTACGAGGTCAGTGCACAGCATGTCACCTTTGCCGAGAAGATGCCGGAGAACGTCTTCTCTGCGCCCATGCAGGACGCGACCGTCTATGTCGATGTCGCGCTCACCCCGGAACTTGAAGCGGAAGGCTATGCCCGCGAGGTGATCCGCAGGATCCAGGAGATGCGCCGGCAGCTCGATCTTGCGGTTGAGGACTTCATTGCGGTAGAAATTGTGATTAATGACGACCGTCTTTACACCTTATTGAACAAAGAAAAGATCGGTTTGATGATAGTTACAGAATTTATGGCAGATGAGGTCCGGGCAAAAACACCCCAAGGAATTCTCTTAACATTCTTAAAACCCGGGGAACGAATTCAGAGTCAGGAACTTATCAAAGACTGGGACGTCGAAGGTGTTCAGATAGCAATCGGCATCTCACGGGCACCCGACTAATTTTTTCAGGAACTCCTGCCCCTCGGGCGACGTGAACAGGGGCAGGTCGTCATCGATACTGACACTGCTCCGGATCGCTCTTACTTTTTCCTGTGTTATGGGATTGAACCCAACTTTTTCCGCTGTTTTCTTGTACACGAGCACGCCCCGCCGCTGCCATGCCGGTGTCTTTGCGAGGTTGACTCCCCGTGCATGCATGAGGTCGTGGAGTTCGTTCGCGGGCATCCCTTTGAGCTGTGCCGCTGCCTGCCGGGGTTTCATGCCGTCGGCGATGAGCGCCTGCTGGCAGTAGCCGTTTAAGTGGTTCCTCCATGCCTCGTCCTGCCGGTTCACCAGGTACTCGACGCAATAGTCCGGCGTCGCGGGGATAGTGCGGGCGTCAAACGCGATCGGCTCAGCGCATTCGAGCGCAAGGGTGAGCGCACTTGCCGCAAACGATGAGGCAACTGAATCGATCTTCTCTACTCTTCCCGAGAACGGGAGTTTTGGGAGATAGAGGCTGATCTCATCGGAGAACGTATAGGCAAACTCCGGCGAGAGCCCGCTGTCGGCAACAAGGCTCCGGCAGACGGCACTCATCGCATGGGAGAACCGTCCATCGAACGGTTTTGCTAACCCGAGCATATGGGCGAGCCGGTGGAAGGCTCTCCCGTCGAGACGCACGATCACCGGCGGGACGGTGGTGATCGAGGCAAAGAGTTCACGGTTCTCCATACGGCAACCGGTGCTGGCGGAAACAAAAAAAGAGACAGGGTATTGTGCCCGCCGTTTTTGTGGGCTCACTCCAGCGGCGCTGCTGTGGTGAATGCACCGGGCAGGTGGCGGA
>CAIULN010000079.1 GCA_903900025.1 uncultured Methanomicrobiales archaeon
GACATCCTTGCACAGGCAGAACACGACCCCAATGCCGCCTGTATCCTGATCACGACTGATAAAAAACTGGCAGAAAAAGTCGGCAAACAGGTCGCTGCAATGACAGAACAGGCGCCACGAAAGGAGATTATTGCGCAGGCGCTGAAAAATTCCGGCTATGTCATCATCAGCGATCTGGATGAAGCAATCGCGGCGTCCGATGCGATCGCCCCAGAGCACCTCTCAATCCAGGTTGCCGATCCTTTGACGGTGGTCACCCGGGTGCAAAATGCCGGGGCAATTTTTGTCGGACGGTACTCGGCGGTCGCCTGCGGGGATTATGCGGTTGGCACCAACCATGTGCTCCCAACAGCTGGCTATGCAAAAACCTACTCGGGGCTTGATGTGCAGCATTTCTGCAAGACCTCGTCAGTTGAGATGATCGACCAGGATGGTCTGGAGACGATCGGGGATATCGTGGAGACGATCGCAGAGGCAGAGGGGCTTTTTGCACACGCGGAATCGGTGCGGATCCGCCGGAAAACTCCCTGATTCTCCCCGATATTTCCACGTTTTTTTAGTCCTGCTTCCGTCGGCGGATCAAAAAAGCTGCACACGACGTGCTGATGAGTGCCAGAAGAACAACAAGCGGATCAAAAGGTACATTGTTTGCAGGGGTATCAGATGGTAAAAACACGACCTGCGTGGCCGCATACTCCCCGTTTGCAAAGCGGAGCCGGTCGACAGGGGTGCTCACAACGTTTATCGTGTAGGTGCCGGGCTTGGGGGTGCCAAGGATCACGGACGTGTCCCAGACATACTCCCATGTCCCGTCCTTCAGGTTGACCGGCGCCGTCGTGAACAGCCCGCGTCCCGCCGGGATATTGAGGTTTTCGAGCGTAACGCCGCGGTTGTCAAGGTCGGGGCCGTTGACAAAAAGATATACGGCGATCGTTTTTAAACCGGAAACCTTCCCGGTCAGCGTAATGGTATCGCCGATATGTGCCTGTATTGGCGTTGCATTGATCTCGAGGGATACCGCGGCCACGCACGGGATGGCACAGCAGACTATGAGGGCGGCAATGAGGACAATCTGCGCCCGTCGCATACAATCCCCTTGGGTGCCGGACACATTAAACATTGCCGGATCTGGACAGGTCAGAACTCCACCACCATCACCGCTTCCTCCTCTTTCCTGAGTTCACCCTTGAGGTGCTCTGCGTCAAACTCGTACGTCTCCCACGGGTTATAGGCTTCGTAGAGCTCGGACTTGTCGAGCACATCCACAAATTCTTTTAAAAATATCCTCGGAATGACATCGACCCGCCCGCCAAACCGGCTGGTGATCTTCTTGATCATCGCCCGGATGAACCGGTGGGAGATCCGCTCCCGGTCCACCTCGGAGAAAGCCTGCGAGTAGATGTCAACCACCTTCAGCGCGACCTGCTCGAGCTTTGTTGTGTCAAATTTTGAGAGCATGATCTGGGGCTGCCGGGGGTTTTTATAGGAGTCGGTCTGGACAACGCTGATCCGGTCATAGAGGGGGGGCACGGACCGGATCCCCCGGGAACCGTCAAACAGTGCCGGGGTACCGGTGAACAGGAGGTAACACCGCGGCATGTCCCCCCGGTCAAGGGCGTCAATGATGTGGACGAGAGTCTGGTAGCCTTTGTCCCGCTGGTTTTTTGGAAGCGCCTGTGTCGTCTCCATCTCATCGATGGCGATCGCAAGCCCGCTGTACCCGGCACCCTGCATGACCACGACGAGCCCCCGGAGAAAGAGCAGGGCGACGGTATCATCGATATCCCCGCGGATCCCGGCTTTTTGTTTGAAGTCCCTGCCGATATTGGGTTCCGCTGAGATCCACCCGAGCGCTGCCTGCGCGAGCTGGAAATCGCCGGTGTTGTTGGCACGGTAATAGGTCCTCAGTGCAGCGGCAAGTGCGGAGTTCATTTCCGAGATACCGGTCAGCGCTGATTCGATCTCACGCTCGGTCGCTGCTTCGAGTGCAGCGTCCTCGATTCCGGTCCCGCCCACCGATATGATCCGTTCCTCAATGGCAAAGAGCCAGTTGTCGACAACTGTCTTTATTGCGTGTTCCTCTTCCTGCGTGCGAAGGTTTGAACAGACCTGCTGGTAGATCGCCCTGAGTTTGTAGAGCGGGGAGGCCGGGGAGATCACCACGTGCGACGTGATAAAACCCTTGTTGCGCGCCATCTCGAGAGCACGGGCGACCAGAAACGTCTTCCCGCTGCCATAGTCTCCCCGGATGAATTTTGTATCACCGCCACCCTGTGACACATAATCGAGCTGCTTTCCAATCACACCTTCTTCGACATCAAGACCGACCGCGATCCGTTCGAGCCCGGACCCCGGTACCGTACCGCGGCGCAGTGCGTTGATGATATTGATGCTTTCCAGTTTTGTCCTGTCCATCCGTTCAGGTTCCGACATACTCATAAACCTCCCCGTCATCGCCAAACCCTTTCTTTTCAATGATGGTTATATGTTTTGCAGCTGCCTTCTGGTTGAGCCGGTTGATGATCCCGGCCACCCTGCGGGTATTGAGTGCTTTTCGCAGCTCACTCTCCGTTGCCTTTTTATGTGAACGGAGGAATTCAACAATCTTCTGCTCCTGCTCGTCAAGGTCAAGGTCCTGTCGGATCTGGTGCAGTGTTGACACCTGGACCGCCCTCCACTTTGCCGGTGTGAGGTCCATGATGGGGCGGTCTGCGATCGAACGGTCCTTGCAGGACCTGATCAGGTTCAGGAAGTCCTCCAGCTGTAGTGCCTTTGTGTGTACCGGCAGTACATCAATGCCCCGAAGGCAGAAACGCTTGCAGCCTGCATAGTCCGATTCCTCAAGTGCCTGGCGTCCCGTGATGAGCAGGGCAATCGCAAGCAGCTCCAGCCCCTTGGTGTTCAGGCTCGACCTGCGTTCTTCAAGCCGGCGGATCACGTGCTCCATCAGCCGGCGCATGCGGTGCATCGGGTGGTGCCGGTCAACAATAACCGCCACGACGCGGTGGAGATCAACGGAGCGCTTCACATTGTTGAGGATGTACAGCATCACCTTCTCGCATTCACGGTCCTCGTTATGGGCGGCTAGGAACCTGGCATACTCGAGCCCCCCGGACAAAAAGTCTGCGCGGTATGCACGGTAGAACCAGGCCCGTGCTTCAGCGGAATTCCCCAGGCCCTCGTACAAGCGTGCGGTCTCCAGCAGGCTGGCAATGTTGACATCCTTTGACACGACTGAAAGGAACCGGGCGAGCGCTTCTGATGCCGGGAAACTCAACTGGAGGAATTTCCGGTACTTCCCGATGATCAGGCCCAGCGTGTCCAGGTCGTTTTTTGAGCGGATCTCATCGGTGATCAGGCGCTCGTACTCGGCAGCCGCCTTTTTTGTATCGCTGAGGACGGCATATACATCGCAGGTCATGAGACGGTGGATGGGAAGACTGGTCCGTACACTCAACTCATTACAGAGTTCGAGCGCTTTTTTGTGGTTGCCTGATGATGTGAGCAGCAGGATGTAATCGGCAAGGATGTCCCCGTCACCCTGAGCGCCTGCCTGTGATTCATAGGCATCAAGGGCGGCCGTCAGATCGTACTGTGCCAGTGCGGCAAGGTATTTTCTGAGGATTGCGGGGTCATTTGACGTGTGGTATGCATCCAGTGCTGCCGTTGCAGCAGCCCGGTACTGCCGTGAACTGAGCAGGGCGTCGAGATACTCGTGGCCCTGTGTACGGTCACCGAGCAGCGTACGGTGGGTCTCCAGTGCCGCCTGCGGTTCGCCAATCTCAATGAGTGCCCGCACGAGGTTCCTTGTATCATTCTCGTTCCTTGCAAGCATGACGAGCTGTTTGAGGACCGGCAGTGCACCATGGTAATCATGGTGCGAGAGCAGGTATTCTGCATAACTCCGCAGGGCGTCCTGGTTTGTCGGGTCGAGGTGGACGGCCGTTGCATACTCGGCGATCGCCCCTTCATCACCCTGTGCTTCGAGCACTTTTGCGAGATAGCTGTGGACGTATGATGAGTCCGGCATCTTCTGGGCAAGGTCACGGAAATATACCTCGGCATCATCGAGTTTTCCTGTATAGAAGAGGTTCGTGGCGGCAAGGACCTCCAGCGGCTGGTCTTTGACGGACCCGAGCACCAGCATACAGAGGTTCAGGGATTCCTGGTACCTCCCGTCTTCAAAAAGCCGGAACGCCTCTTTCTTCTGTTCTTCGAGCGTGGCAGGGATCATAATTTACCCGAACCGGACCTGCAGAAGCCCGGCTAGCATCCTGATCATGTCCCGCCGCTCTACCCGGGAGTCCCCCGTGTTCTGCCATTCGATGGGAAATTCCCCCACTGAATAACCCCCTTGTTTCAACCGCCAGAGCAGTTCGACATCAAACTCAAATCCGGTCGATACCATATGGGACAGGACGGCATCGACGGCACTCTTCCTGAACACCTTGGCACCGCACTGGGTATCATGGTAGCGCAGCCCGAATAACAGCCGGATGATCAGGTTAAATGCTCTGCTCTCGAACCGCCGCAGCATGTCCTGACTCACCCTGAGTACGGCGCCCGGGACCCAGCGCGACCCGATTGCACCGTCATACAAGGACAAGTGAGAAAACAGATTCATCATCTGATGGATACTGGTCGACCCGTCAGCGTCCAGGTACCCGACCCATGAGCCCCTTGCTGCTTTCATTCCCTCGATCACCCCTCCTCCTTTCCCTAACCGGTGCGCAAATTTCAGGCACCGGATGTCCAGACCGGGACGGGAGGCGGCGATCTGCCCGACAACGTCAGCTGTGCGGTCGTTCCCGTCACACACGACAATCAGTTCTCCTCCGAATTCCTCGATCCGGTCGAACAGCTGAGAAATCCGCTTCTCTTCGTTGTACGCCGGGATCACAAGGCTGTACCGGTTCGGGGAGAGTTCATTCATGGTCATCGGGAGTCTCACCGTTTCAGTGCTTCAATGATGGCAGAACCGAATGCACGTGCGGCAGCGGGACCATTCGCGGTGATGATGTTGCCGCTGACGACAACAGGCATATCAGAAATTGCCGAACCTCCCGCTTTCATCTCATGGACTGATTCAGGTGTCTTGAAGGCGGTGGATGGTAAACCCCTGAGAATGCCCGCACGGGCAAGAACCACCGGGGACAGACAGATCGCTGCAACGATCTTATGGGTATCATGAAACGCTTGTACCAGCCTGATAAGATCCCCGTTTCCCCAGAGATGGGCGGGTGAGCCCGCTCCCCCGATGACAACAATACCGGCATAATCGCCGGCACTGGCCCGGTCAAATGTCAGTGTTGCCTGCGCCCGCCCGCCCAGCATACCGGTGCAGGTGCCGGTTTTTGTTGATGCAATATCAAATCCGATTCCCGCCCTGGCAAACACCGCACGAGGTTCATCCAGTTCTTCGTCCCTGTAGCGTTCCGGTGCAATAGCGACGAGGAGTTTCATACTGTACCTGTGGTCTGACAACAAGAATAACATTACTGGTGCTTGCCAAGGTGCCGTCCAAGGGCGGTACCGGTACGGTATTTTTCTGCAATCCCAAGGGCCGTTGCACGCAGTGCATCATGATCCCTGAGGCAGATCTCCGGTGGCGGGGATTTGCGGAGAATTGCCGATGTGTTCTCGGTCACCTGGATCAGTTCGGTTGCGATCAGGGCGTCGAGCCAGATCAGATCGGCAAGCATCTGCTTGATCTCATCGTTCTGCATGGTCGTACATTCTCCCGGGTGCGTATTAAATGGTACAACACGGATATGGCAACCTTCATCGTTTTTGACCCCCTGATCACTGATGAGGATGATGTCATACCTTGAAAGGATCAGGAACCAGGGGAGGGAAGCAAACCCGTTCTTCTGCCTGATGGGGATTGATGTGGTGAGCGTTGAAGAGGGAAACGCGGTACTGCGTATGGCGGTGCGGCCTGATATGCTCAACGGGGTTGGGTGGCTTCAGGGGGGGATATTCACGGCACTTGCCGATGAGGCAATGGCTCTGGCCCTCCATCCGATGCTGTCCCCCCACGAAGGGATCGCAACCATCTCGGAATCGACCAGTTTTATCAAAGGTGTGAAGGACGGGGTGCTCATCGCACAAGGGCGCGTGATCAAGAAAGGGCATCGGGTCGTGTTTGCGGAAGGCGATGTGACACTGGACCAGAAGGAAAAGGAGATTCTGGCGCGGACTTGTGCGGCGTTTGCAGTAACAGTGAGGGATTCAGGGTAGTTGTAAGATGGGTTCATGGGACCTTGTCGAAACGACCTGGAGATCCAGGGAAATTGGAAAATTTTTTTACCCCGCTCCACTTTTTTAACATTGGAAAAATTATTTTTTCCCGACTGGTTTCTCTTTTTGGGATTTACCGGCGTTTTTCCCTTTCATCAGATAATATACTGCACCACCAATGATGGCAACTGCCGCGATTGCTGATACGATAAAAACAGGGGAAATCTCAGAGGCTTTCTGCTGTGCACGGGCAAGCCCTGCAGTGGCGTCGGTATTTCCGGGATCGGTGGCAAGCGCTGATGTATAGGCAACAACCGCCTCCTGGTATCGCCCCGCCTCAAAAAGGGTGTCTCCTTTATTGATCCAGCCCTTTGTAAAATTTGTATCAATCGCAAGTGCCTGATCGTAAGCAGCGATCGCCTCTGGATACCGCCCGAGCTTGAAGAGTGAATAACCCCTGTTGTTCCAGAGGGGGGCATCTCTTGGATAGAGTGCAAGACCCTGGTTTGTGGTATCTGCCGCATCAGCGAACAGGCCCAACTGAATTTGGGCAAATGCCTTGTTGCGGTATGTGTACAAAAGACCATCAGACATCCTGATTATCGTTGTATTGGATGCAAGCGCACTGTCAAAAGCGTTGATAGCACGTTCAAATTCACCGCCGGCTATCAACCGTGTCCCTAAATTATAATAATACGTCCCATCATCCGTTTCATTACCATTGACTACAATCGCCCCCGCTTGTTGTATCATGATACAGATGATGACGGATAATCCGCAAAATATTACAAATTGCCGAAGGTGCATGCCCAAATATTGTGTATACAATGTTAATTTGTTTTCGTTGAGGGCGAAAAATTCTCCTCGTTATAACCGGATCCCCTCTCAAAGGTGGCAGCATTACATATTACGCCAGAATGCCCAGTAAAAAAAGTAAATCAATAACAGGGAACCCAGGGCGAGGATATCGATCGTGAGCATGACCGAACCCAGCATGGCACTGGCGACCATTGCCTGGATCTCGGCCAGGTTGTACGTGCTTGCTATCATGGCAAATATAATCACAAAAAGACACAGGAACCCGGCAAGAATTGCGAGATTTTTAATGAAGGTTTCTGGTATTTTAAAATGCACAAAATGATCTATTGTTGTTTGCACGATAAACCCATTCATTGCAATTGAAATTTCTTCCCAAAACATCATGCAACAACGGCATCTGCATCATCGTCATCTGCCCTACCACTGGTGACCTTTATGGGAACGTCCGCCCGCCTTCCTGACGGCGGGATGATAACAATAATACGGATTGCACGCGAATGATAAAACAACGGGGAGACTTTCGTGAAGTATATCATTATTACCGGCGGTGTGATGAGCGGGCTTGGAAAGGGGATCACAGCTGCATCCGTCGGGCGGATCCTGAAAAACCGCGGGTACCGGGTCACGGCAGTCAAGATTGACCCGTATCTCAACATTGATGCGGGCACGATGAACCCCGCCCAGCACGGGGAAGTATTTGTGCTCAAGGATGGAGGCGAGGTTGACCTGGACCTTGGCAATTACGAACGGTTCCTCGATATCGAGCTCACATCTCCCCACAACATCACCACCGGCAAGGTGTATCGCACGGTAATTGAGAAGGAACGCCGCGGGGATTTCCTGGGAGAGACCGTGCAGATCATCCCTCATATCACCGACCAGATCAAGGCATGTATCCAGCAGGCAGCAGAAGAGGAGTTCCCGGATGGGACAAAGGCGGATGCGTGTCTGGTCGAAGTGGGAGGCACTGTCGGCGATATCGAGAGCATGCCGTTTCTAGAAGCCATACGGCAGATGCGGGGCGAACTGCCCGAGCATGATTACGTCCTGATCCATGTCACCCTCATCCCTGAAGACACGATGGGCGACCTCAAGACAAAGCCCACGCAGCACTCGGTCAAGGCGTTGCGGGAACTCGGGCTCCACGCGGACATTATTGTCGGAAGGAGCGAACGCCCCATCGGTGCCCAAACAAAGCGCAAGATCTCCGCGTTCTGCGATCTCCCCCAGGCAGGTGTGATCAGTGCTGCAACGGTGCCGGACATCTACGAAGTCCCCATGGAGATGGAAAAGGAGGGGCTCGCTGATGTGCTTTCCACCCACCTGAACCTTGAGAAACGGGAGGCGGACTCCAGCTGGTACCGGCTTGTCACCAGGGAATATACGAACCGTGTAACGATTGCGATCGTGAGCAAGTACGGCATCGAGGATGTCTACATCAGCATCAAGGAGGCCCTCAAACACGCCGGGAGGGCCCTTTCGACCGAGGTGAAGATTGCATGGCTGGATGCCGAGCGATTTGAGACGTGCCAGCTCAAGGATTGTGATGGTGTCCTGATCCCCGGCGGGTTTGGCAAACGCGGTATTGAAGGCAAGATCGAAGCGATCCGGTTTGCCCGGGAGAACAGTGTGCCGTTCCTGGGGCTCTGCCTCGGGTTCCAGCTCTGCGTGGTTGAATATGCAAGGAATGTGCTGGGTATTCCTGACGCGACAAGCGAGGAGATAGGCGGGGGGACGCATGTAATCGCACTCCTGCCGGAACAGGAAGGGCTGATGGAACTGGGGGGCACCATGCGTCTTGGGGATTACCCTGCCGAGATCCGGGACGGGACCCTTGCGATGAAGCTGTATGGGCAGAAGGTGATCACCGAGCGGCACCGCCACCGGTATGAAGTAAACCCGCGCTGCATCAGCAGGCTCGAGGATGCAGGACTAGTCTTCTCGGCAAGGAACAAAAACAGGATGGAATGTGCAGAACTGCCCAGCCATCCGTTTTTCCTCGCAACGCAGTTCCACCCCGAATTCAAGTCCCGCCCCACGAACCCCGCACCACCGTATCTCGGGTTTGTTGAAGCGTGCAGGGCAAACAAGCGGACGAAATAAACGCTGGAGATACCATGGTCAAGTCGGAAAAATTCATCAGTAAGGCAATCGCTGAGATCAGGACTGCCGCAGGCAATGACAAGGTGGTCATGGCGCTGTCAGGGGGGGTTGACAGTTCCGTATGCGCCGCTCTGGCTGCCCGTGCGATCGGTGACCGCCTCATCCCGATCTATATCGATACCGGCCTGATGCGCAAGGGTGAGACCGACCGTGTCCGGACGGTATTCGGGAACATTCACCTGCAGGTTGTTGATGCGGCTGACGAGTTCTTTGCGGCGCTCAAGGGTATCACGGATCCGGAAGCCAAACGCAAGGCGATCGGCGAGCGGTTCATCCGGGTGTTTGAGCGGGAGGCAAAAGAGCAGGGGGCGAGATGCCTTCTGCAGGGGACGATCTACCCTGACCGGATTGAGAGCGAAGGCGGAATAAAAAGCCACCACAATGTCGGTGGCATGCCGCTCCACATGGAATTCCACCGGGTCATCGAGCCGATCCGGGACCTCTACAAGGACGAGGTACGGGAGATCGCAGGTGCCCTGGGTCTCCCGAAGGAAATACAGCACCGCATGCCGTTCCCCGGCCCGGGGCTTGCCGTCCGGGTGCTTGGTGAAGTAACAGAAGAAAAAGTTGCGGTGGTCCGGGAAGCGAACTGGATTGTCGAGGATGAACTGGTCGAACGCTACCACCCCTGGCAGTGCTTTGCCGCCCTTGTCGGGCTGGGGACCGGCGTCAAGGGGGACAACCGGATCCACGGCTGGATCGTGGCGATCCGTGCGGTAAATTCACGGGATGGCATGACCGCGGATCCACTGGAGATCCCATTCTCCGAGCTGACACGCATTGGGTCGAGGATCTGTGCTGATATACCCCGTGTCGCCCGGGTGGTGTACGATATCACCCCAAAACCTCCTGCAACCATCGAATATGAATAAGGTGCAAGGAACACAGTACATAACAAAAAAATCCGTGATGGACATGGAAACAACGCAGGTATACAGGGAACTCGATGAACGCTACTACATGCCCGCATTCTCCCGTGATTTGGCGCTCGTGTCAGGAAACGGTGCAAAGGTGTGGGATGCGGAGGGTAAGGAATACATCGATTGTGTTGCCGGGATTGCGGTCTGCAGCACCGGGCACTGCCACCCCGCCGTGGCAAAAGCGATCTGCGAACAGGCAAAGACGCTCATCCACTGCTCGAACCTCTACTACGTGCCCCTCCAGGGGGACCTCGCAAAAAAAATTGTCGAGGTTACCGGCATGCACAAGGCATTCTTCTCAAACTCCGGTGCGGAGGCGACCGATGGCGCCCTGAAACTTGCCCGTGTACGGACCGGTAAGAAGAAGTTTGTCGCATTCACCCACGGATTCCACGGCAGGACCGTGGGGTCCCTTGCCGTGACACACAAGCCTGCAATCCGCGAACCTTTCGAACCGCTGGAACCGAAGTGCAGTTTTGTCGAGTACGGCGACCTATCAGGGCTGGAAAAAGCAGTGGACAACGACACCGCGGGCGTCCTTGTCGAGCCGATCCAGGGTGAAGCGGGCGTCATCATCCCTCCCGAAGGTTTCCTTGAAGGGGTACGCGAGGTGTGCGACCGGGCGGGGGCGCTCATGATCGTGGATGAAGTGCAGACCGGCATGGGTCGCACCGGAATGTGGCTCGCAATCCAGCACACGAAAGCCGTGCCCGACATTGTCACCCTTGCAAAAGGGATTGCAAGTGGTTTTCCGATGGGAGCACTCGTTGCCCGCGAGGGGCTTGAGTTCAAAAAAGGCGAACACGGGAGCACGTTTGCCGGAGGTCCGCTTGCCTGTGCGGCTGCACTTGCGACAATCGGGGTAATCGAGAAGATCCTGCCTGATGTAAGCAGGAAAGGTGAGCGGTTCAGAACAGGGCTTGCGAAGTACAAGCCCCGGGTCCGCGGGCTGATGATCGGTGTTAGTGTCGGAGAGAAGTGTCCGGCTGTCCAGAAAACCTGCGCAGACCAGGGTGTCCTCGTAAACTGTGCGGCGGACGGGAACCTGCGGCTGGTACCCCCGCTTGTCATATCGGATGCAGAGATCGACCGTGTCGTTGGGGTGATCGATGGAGCGCTTGGTCAGGTCATGCTATAAGCAGGGCGGGTACGTATTCGCAAAAAAGGCAGAAGAGATCGGAAGGGAGTACGGTGTTGCCCGCATCGCCCGTCTCGCAAGCAACGAGAACCCGGATCCCCCGTCAGCACTGGCAGTAACGGCAGCAAAAAAGGCACTCCTCGCATCGAACCGGTATCCCGATGAGCGGGGGGATGTCCTGACACAGGCCCTCAGAACCTGTTATGGCAACTATTCCTTTGTTATTGGTGCCGGGATGGACGGGATCATCGAGACACTGATCCGTACACTCGTTGAACCCGGTGAAGCCGTTGCAATCGCCACGCCAACCTTCTCCTTTTACGGGCTTGCAGCAATGGCACAGGCAGCACATGTCACGACAGTGCCACGGCATGTGAAGGATTTCTCCATCGATACAAAACGGCTTATTCATGCGGGAAAAACTGCCAAGATTACCGTGCTCTGCTCGCCGAACAACCCGACGGGCAATGCGACTCCGGCCGATGATGTCGGGGAGGTGCTTGAGGGGATAGAGGGTGTCCTGTTCCTCGATAATGCGTATGTGGAGTTCTCGGATTACGATTACCTGCCCCTGATGAAAACATACGACAACCTGGTCATCGGCAGGACGTTTTCCAAGGTCCATTCACTCGCCGGGCTGCGCATCGGTTACGCGTTCGCCCCGGCATGGCTTGTGCCCTATTACGAGCGGGCCAGAACCCCGTTTGCTGTCAACAGTGTATCAGCCGCAGCCGCGGCCGCAGCGCTTCTCGATCCTGATCACCCGGAGCGGTACATTGCGCAGGTGAAACGGTGGGGAAAGCGTTTTGCTGACGAAGTGAAGTACCCGATACTGCCGTCAGATGCAAACTTCGTCATGGTGGACGTTTCCCCGCATACAGGTGACCAGATGGTGGAGCATCTTGCGCGACGCGGGGTGATTGTGCGATCGTGCAGAAGTTTTGGCGGGCTGCCTGACCACTATATACGGGTGAGCATTGGCGAGGACTGGGAGAACGAGCTCTTCGTACAGGCGATTAACAGCATATGATGTGCGGTATCACCGGCACTCCCGGTACCGGAAAATCCATGGTGGCAGATGAGCTTTCCCGCCGCGGGCACACCGTTGTCCATCTTGTCGATACGGTCCGGCTGTATATTATTGGGGAAGACGAGGTGCGGGATACTCAGGTGATCGATGTCGACCGCTGGGCACGGGAGTTTGTACCGGTCGACGGGTTTGTCGAGGGGCACTTCGCACACCTGCTCTCCTGTGACCGTGTCGTGGTGCTCCGTTGTCGTCCCGACGAGCTGAAAAAAAGGCTGATGAAGCGCAAATACCCCAAAAAAAAGGTACGGGAGAACATGGAGGCAGAGGCACTGGACGTGTGCCTGATCGAGACCGTTGAGATGCACGACCCCTCCCGTATCCTTGAACTGGACACCACCGGCCATGACCCTCCATACTGTGCTGACCGGATAGAATTATTCGTGAAAAATAAGATCCCGGCAGCGTTCGGCACGATCGACTGGTCAGCATTCGTGGAGGCGGAGTTGTGACACTTGACCAGTTCCGCCCCCACGTAAAGGTCTATTTTGACCCGCTGGTTTCCTTATCGATGCGGCTTGGGCTCACTCCCAACCTCTTCACCCTCGCTGCCTTCCTTGCTTCCGCTGCAGCCGGCGTCCTGTTCTATCTCCACATGGAGGCAGGGGCAATCGTTGCGGTCGCGCTCAATGCGTTCTGCGATTCAATGGACGGGGCGATTGCACGGGAACTGAAGACCCAGAGCCTGCGGGGCGATTTCCTCGACCATGCAGTGGACCGGTACGCAGACATCTTCATTATTACCGGCATCTTTGCGGGAGGAATTGTGCCATGGCAGATCGGGGTCTTTGCACTTACCGGTGTGCTGATGGCGTCCTATCTCGGCACGCAGGCACAGGCGGTTGGTGTCGGGCGGTATTACGGCGGGGTGCTTGGCAGGGCAGACCGCCTCGTGTTGATCCTCGCCGTAGGCATCATCGGACTGCTCTTCCCGATCAGTATCTGCGGCCTCACATGGCTCGGCTGGCTTCTCGTCCTGTTCGGGATTTTCGGGCATTTCACCGCGTTCCAGCGGTTTGCCTATGTCTGGAGAAAAGTGGAATAATCGGCTCTGCGGAAACGGCAGAAAAATCGAAGATATTTTCAATATCTTCTCCAGTTTGCCCTTCCCTGCGGGAACGGCAAACATCCACAAGAGCATTATGAGATATCTGATATATTTCTACAGAGCCGGATAACTGTTACTTTTCCTGACCATCACAATTACTGCGCAGATAGGTGAGTGCAGCGATCGCGTCCTCCTTTTTCTGGTCACATGGGCCGGTACTGACCCATGACAGGAATCTCTCCCGCATCACCGCATCGATTGCATCACCTGCATCTGAAACAATCCGGGTGTATGTCCGCTGCGGGTAAAATACCGAACGGGCGGCAGTGAGCAACAGATCGTGCGCTGCCGGATCGATGATACCCTGCTCCTTTGCAGATTTAAGCGTGCACCGGATATTGATGAGGGGTTCGGAGAGTGCCATGCCCGAGGCCAGATCAAAGACCAGTGCGACCTCGTCGTCAGAGACCAGTTCCCCTCTCTTATACATCCGGTAGATCTCGCCGATTCCTTCCATGCCGAACGTGTCCATCTCGGCAGCACGCAGGGCGCCCATGCTCGATGCGCCAATCACCCGCACACCGTGCTTTAATGCATGGAGGATTTCGCGGTGGCCGACCGCGGAGTCCTGGTGGAACACCCCGTCGATAAGGCATATGATATCCGATCCACCGTTTACAGCGGCAGTGAGGTCCCCCCGCTTTGCAGGCGGGAGGTAGGTGGCAGGAAGGATCGCCTCTGCTGCCGTTTTATCAAGACTTGGGCCGAGAAAGACCGTGATCCTGTGCATACTTCACTCTCATTCCCCGGCGTTCAGCGTCCATTGCGTACGATTCAAGCCCGGGAACTACCACCCGCACGACAGGGATGCCGATCTCATCCCGCGTCAGATCGATGACAATGACACGGTCAAGGCCCCGCTTTCTGAGGGCCTCAATCATCGTGTGGATATCGTTCAGAAAATCGTCTGTGTCGCATGACGGTATGGTACGGTAATCGACCTCCCCGTTATCCCTGAACCAGTACGCGTTCATCCGTTTGGTGCGGTCGTATCCCAGCCTTTTGCGCACCTGGGCGACCGTCGTGTCTTCCCGGGCCCCGTGGATCTGGGTGAGCCGGCTCTGTGCTACTTCGGTCAACGCCCGCATGACAGCAATCCTTGCACTCGTGTGCGTCCCCATGCCCATCGTGAGCAGCATGGGATCCTTGAGGAGCACATCATCGGCGACCGCTGCCATGGTCGGGATGCCGATGTCTGACGTGATATCCCGGATCGTAACCTCGACCTGTGCATCGGCAAACTTCTTCTGCATCCCGTTGATCAGGGGGTCTGCGATGTTCACCACCTCCGGACCGGAGTGCCTGGATGCTTCCACAAGCGACCATGCGTCCCGCTCGATCACCTCGGCAAGGGCATGGAAGATTGCCTCCTCCATGGTATTTCCCGACGCAAGGCCGTTGGTGCCCGTGCGGAAGAGCGGGCGGTATCTCTGGGGGAGCGGGTGAAAGACCGCCGTTGCCGGGACAAGAACGGGCTCATCGTTGGCGATGTCAAATCCGCCGACCCAGGGGAGGATCTGGTCGTGGTTTGTCTCAGGAGGAAGGATCAGGTCCCTGGGATCGACAATCCGCCCCCTCCCGAACAGCTCATGGTAGTATCCCAGCTCAATCCGGCGGTTATGCACTTCCCCGCAATACCGCTCAATGCCCTCCATAATCGCCGAGATTTTCGATTCCTCGACCGTTGCTCCCTTGCCATTATAGACGGTAATTGCCCCGTCCTCGGCAGTCGGCCTGATGCAGGAAAAAACAGGGATGCCGACCCGGTCGAGGTTGGTGATATCGGCAACCCGCGTGATACCCACTGCCGGGACTTTCGGTTCGATCCGGGCAAGCGTCTCTTCAAGAGGGGAAGCCCGCTGCGTGTCGTGTTTGTAGATCTTTTTACAGGACTGGAGCTTCATGGGATCACCGGATTATTTGGGGGGATAGTAACCCGAATACTGGTTGATGGGTACCAGCAACAAGGGTAATGGAATGGTGGGGAAAATCACACCAGACAATGCATCTTTTGTATGTTTATACACTTTCTTTTATTCCTGCAGTCAGGGGGGGCAGTGTTTATGTCAGAATTACATTAAAACCATGCGTCAAGCGACCGCTGCCCTGCCTTTACGGTAAACCCTTCGAGTGCCTTTCTCACCCGTTCCTCCGAAAAGTCATAGGTGCCGCAGAGGAGCTGCACAATACCCTCCACATCCGGTCGCCCCCACGCAAGCTCATAGGAATCGGTCACCGGAGGGTGGAGGAAGATGTCCCGGACAGGATCCGGGTCAAAATCAGGCAGTTTTTCCCTGATTTTTTGCACAAAATCGCCCTTCTGCACGATCTTGAGTGCGGTCTTTGCGCCAACCCCCGTCACCCCGTCATTGAAGTCTGTCCCGACGAGAATGCCGATCTCGACCAGTTGTTCCCGGGTGAGGTGTATCCCGCCAAGAAGGTCGGCGAGCACGATCCGCTCCGGCGTCACCGTAACGGTCCTCCCGTGGATCTTGCGCTTACCGCTGACGGTAAGGTTCCTGATAAGCGACGGTGCACCGAAAAGGAGCGTATCATAGTCCTGCGATACCACATACCTCACATCCCCCTTTGCTGCCATGTGCGCTGCCTGCGCCTCGCCTTCCCCCGGAGCCTGGAGATAGGGGATTTTCATAAGCCGGAGGAGTTCCTGGGAAGTCCTGATGACCTCTGCGTCAACGCGGGTTGATGCCCGTGCCTGCTTGTACGCCTCCTCCTGATCGCCCCGTTCGAGCGCCTCTTTCCAGCGCTCACCTGCTTCACTGCGAATTTTACGGCGCTGTTCGATCGTTGCCTGTTTGAGCCCGACCGGCATTCCATCGAAAACGAAGACCGGCCTGATCCCTTTTTCCATGAAATTTACCATCCGGAAGAGGATCCCCGAGAGATGAGAGGTCACCCGTCCGCGCCGGTCCATGAGCGGTGTGCCATCAGGCTGCCGGATAATCGTCAAAAACTGGTAGAGGGCATTGCTTGCATCGATTGCCGCTATTCCGGAAAGCGCGTCCCAGCTTACCGGTGACTTATAGTCAAGGACGATATCCCTCAGTGCGACGCCCATGAAAACCCCGGCGGGAGGATTGGAGTTACCGGTACACCCGCTTTGAATATTCACCGATCAGTTCGTCGAGGTGGGAGATTGCCATGTCGTGCTTCTGTGCCATCCTCTTTGAGATCTCCTCAAGGTTGGTGCGCAGCATGCGCTCCCGCGAGATCACACGGTTTTCGAGCCTTCTGACCTTGACCTGCAGGGAAAGAAAGAGCCCGCCAAGAGAGAGCATCATTAAAATGGCGGCAATCGCGATGGTCAGGTCCTGCCAGAAACGGAGGATGAGCACGAGGGTGGAGACGATCATGACCACCGTGAGCGCGATATCGGTAAAGAATTCACGAATCTCCATGCTTTTAGATGATGAAGACGTAGTAATTAAGCTAACGATAGATGGAGACGATCATGGATCTCAACCGCATCATCCCGTTCCTTGTCATGCCCCTGCTGCTCATTATCGTCGAGATCGGAGCGCTCACCCTGTCGCTTCCGGTACAGGCAGCAGGAATCAGTGCATTCGAAGACCCGACTTCAGTGGCTAACCCGTTCATCTTTATTGTCATCCTGCTCGTGTTTACGGGATTTTTACTCCTGCTCATCAAATTCGGGTTTAAACGGGTCATCTCTATTGTTATCGGCGCCTCCATCTTTTTCACTTTTATCTATATCTTTTACGCGATTGTGTATGCCGCAACGGGTGCCACGGATATTTCGGTCCTCTTTATCCTCATATTGTCGGTCCTTGCAACGGTGGTTCTCTACTGGTACCCGGAATGGTACGTGATCGATACGCTCGGGATCCTCATCGCTGCCGGTGTTGCATCCATCTTTGGCGTTTCACTCGATATCCTCCCGGTTGTCATCCTCCTCATCCTCCTTGCCGTTTATGACGCGATCTCGGTATACAAGACAAAACACATGATCACGCTTGCGGAAGGTGTCATCGATCTCAAGACACCGATCCTGTTTGTGATCCCCAAGAAACGGGACTATTCCTATATCCGTGAGGGTATAGGGAAGCTGGGAGAAGGACAGGAGCGCGCTGCATTCATTATGGGGATGGGGGACCTGATCATGCCCTCCATCCTTGTCGTTTCCGCCAACGTCTTTTTAAAAGGAACCCGCATCATGGGATTTGTAAACCTGCCTGCGCTGGGCGCAATCGTCGGCTCCCTTGCAGGGCTTGCCGTCCTTTTGTATTTTGTGAGTTCCGGAAAACCGCAGGCAGGGCTCCCTCCATTAAACGGGGGCACCCTTATTGGTTTTGCTCTCGGGTTGGGACTTTCGTCCTTTTTATAGGCACGGGACGGTAGGAGAGCAGGCGCTCCAGAATTTCGCTGACACCATCACCGGTTTCCGTGGACATCGTAAGATCCCGATCCGATCGTACGATATCTGATTTGTTTGCGACTGCAACGATCGGCACAGAAACAAGCCCTGCAACTTCATCGAGCAGGTGGCGCTGTACTTCGATGGGATACCCGCAATGCTCGGAGGGATCGATAATGAAGAGCACGACATTGGCAACATTCATGATGGCAGAGAGTGCCTGCCGTTCGATTGCGTTGCGTTCATCGGCAGGGCGGTCGAGGATCCCCGGTGTATCGACAAACTGGACCCGTTGCCGCCCCTCGGCCCGGTGCCCGACAATAATCCCCTTCGTCGTAAAAGGGTACGATGCTATCTCCGGGGTCGCGGTGGATACCCGGCGGATGAATGATGACTTGCCTACATTGGGATACCCGGCAATAACGACCGTGAACGCGTCATCGATATGCGGGAGGGTCCGCAGAACGTTGCGCACCTCGTTCAAAAAAAGCAGGTCGCGTTTGATCTGGTGGACCATGGACGCAAGGCGGGCGACCGCCCGTTTGCGGACCGCGAGTGAGTCCGGAGCCCTCCTTGACTGGTATGCCAGCTCATCGCCCACCCTCTTTGTGTGTTTTGCCGCCCACCCGACAGCCCCCAGAGCCTGTTTTATACGGTCAAGACCATACAGGATCTCAACAAGTTCACGATAAAATTGCGGCAACTCTTCAAATTCCGGGAACCCGCGGATGATATACACCAGACGGTCATGGATCCCATGGCTGACAGCCCGGATGAACTCCTCGTTCGCCCGGTCTTTATTCATTTTCTCTTTCATCTTCTTTGCCGCACGGCGAAAACTCCTGTCGAGGATCTCGTCAGCCGTTGGCACCGTCGGTAATTTTTCGAACTCCACGAATCTCTAACCTATATATTTATGGACAGTTATACGGTTTATCGTTATGGACTTATCCCTCATCCAGAAAGATATCCTCATCACCCTGATCACCCTGTATCACCAGCACTCCCGTTCCATCAAAGGAGAAGATATTGCGGATGTGATCCGGCGCAACCCGGGAACTGTCCGCAACCAGATGCAGGCGCTCAAAACGATCGGGCTTGTTGATGGCATACCAGGTCCAAAGGGGGGATATATCCCGACCGCTCTTGCCTACAAAGAGCTCAACCTGAATATTTCTGAGGGGGACTATGATGTCAGTATCAGCCGGAATGGGGAGATCGTTAAAGGTGTAAATGTAACTGAAATCGATTTTACAACACTTTGCAACCCTGATATATGCCATGCGGTCATCAAGTTGATCGGCAGTGCCAAATTCTTTGAGATCGGTGACCAGATCACCATCGGCCCGACCCCGGTCAACAAGCTGGTCATCAAGGGGGAAGTGTTTGGAAAAGATGAATCTGAACAGTCTTTGCTTATCTCCACATCAGAAATGGTCTCGCTCCCAAAAAAGGAGATCAGATATTATATGAGCGCACCGTTAAAGACCCTGCAGAGTTCTGCCACGCTGCGCGAAACCATCACCCTTTTTAACACAAACCATATTCACGGTGCACCGGTCATCGATCGCGGGAAACTCAGGGGGATCATTACGATGAGCGATATAACAAAAGCAATCGAAAACGAACTCCCACTGGCCACCAAAGTTACCGCTGTGATGACGACCGATGTGGTTGAGGTCCCGTCAAACACAAAACTGTTTGAGGTGGTACGGAGATTCAAGGAGAGGGAAATCGGTCGCATTATCGTTGTCGAGGACGGAAAACCGGTTGGTATCCTTACACATTCTGATATTATCAGGGTCTTTCCCTCCCTGTGATAGTTGTCCGGTGAGATATTTTTTATACCATGAGAAGTGAACAAAAGAGAAGGACTGAATGCCTATGACTGAACTATCCCAATCCGCGGTTGAACGGATCTTAAAAAAAGCCGGTGCCGGGCGTGTCAGCGCTGATGCTACGACAACCCTTGCCGATCTCATGGAAGAATACGGGTTGTTTCTTGCAAAGGAGGCAAAAAAGATGTCAGACCATGCGGGAAGAAAGACGATGAGGGGTTCTGACGTCAGAATGGCGGCTGAAATGTTCAAATAACGAATAATGTCATACAATCCTTCAAATAATCCCCTAAAATCCGCCGGTTCAATCCCGATTTTTAGAACACTTTAAATATTTATACGTCGTCAATTTTTTTATGACACGCGTATTTGCCCGCAGCCTTTCAAGAAAAAAGATCATGAGCAATGACGGGAAGCTTATCGGCACGCTTAAAAATATCAGGGTTGATTTTGATTCCGGTCAGGTAATCGAGCTCATCATTCATCCGGATCAGACTTTTGTCACCGATGGGTACAACCTTGAGGATGACAAACTTCTTATCATTCCGTTTGAGGCGGTAAAAGACATCAAGGATTATATTGTGGTCGACCGCTTCATTGCACGAAAATAAGGTACATATTTTTCGACTGCTTCAACAAACCCGTTTCCAAACTCTTTTTCTGTTACATACTGGGCAGCTGCCTTGACATCCGGGGGGGCATTGGCAACGGTAACCCCAATGCCTGCAGTTGTAAGCATCGGGATATCGTTGAGGGAGTCACCAATCGCAAGAAAATCAGATGGTGACAGTTCCATCTCCTGTGCAAGAGGTACAAGTGCAGTTCCTTTATTCACGCCCTGGGACTGCAGGTGAATCGCAAAACCGGTATCCAGGACCTCGACGGGATGATCCTTGAGAAGTGTCTTCACTTCCCCGACAGGGACCGTCCGGGCGAACGCGAGATCGGCAAACCGGTAGGTTGGGCTGTAGAGTTCAAGTTCAATCCCCCGTGCCCTGTAATGGGACTGCACCACCCCCAGCGCCCTCCTGCAGACCGCCTGATCTCCCGTAATACGCAGGGTACCGGTGTAGCCGACCCGGAACACTCCCCCGTTCTCAGCAATGAAGGTCCCGCGGGTTCCCACCATTTTACAGAGAGCATCCATGAAACATGCGGTATTCCCGCTTGCAAACACCACTTCAACACCCTGTTCCTGCAGTACTCTGATTGATTCGATTGCGGCAGTGTTGATGCGGCGGGACGGATCGGTAATCGTCCCATCCACATCGGTCAGGAGTGCTCTTAACAAGGCTTGAGACCTGCCTCTTCAACCATGAATGGTGCCTCGCCTTCCGGGAGGTTGGGGCTGTCCACCAGGCGTGCAATGCGTTTGCCGCCCTTGCTCTTGCGCAGGTAGATCCGGAACGTGGCGGTGTGTCCTACGATGTTGCCACCAATGGGTTTTGTCGGGTCTCCGAAGAAGACCGCGGGGTTGGACATTACCTGGTTTGTGACGAGCGCTACCGCGTTGTGTTCATCAACGAGCTTGAAGAGATCGTGCATGTGCCGGTTCAGCTTCTGCTGGCGTGTTGCAAGCGTCCCTCTCCCGGCATATTCCGCCCGGAAATGGGCCGTGAGCGAATCGATGATGAACAGCTTGAACGGTTTTTCGCTGTTTTTGAGATCGTTTACCAGCTCCCGGGAGTTCTCAACAAGGAGCATCTGGTGGTCTGAGGTATGTGCCCGGGCGATGTGAATGTTCTTTAAAAACTCCTGAGCATCGAGCCCCTTCATACCAAGACCGTTCACCATCTGTTCGATACGCTCCGGGCGGAAGGTGTTTTCCGTATCGATATAGATGACACTCCCGTTTAAGCCCCCATCATCTTCCGGGAGCTGAACATTGACTGCCATCTGGTGGACGATCTGACTCTTTCCGGAGCCGAACTCGCCATACATCTCGGTGATCGCCTGCGTCTCCAGCCCTCCCCCCATCAGGGTATCCAGTTCCGGGACACGGAAAGAGATCTTTCTCACGTCTTTTCTCTGTTCAAAGATGTCTTTGCCGGTCTTGAACCCGTCAATATCCGCTTTCTCCCTCGCCGCCTTTATGATCTTTTTTGCGGTTGCTTCGGAGATCTCGGTAATCTCGGCAAGCTCTGCTGCTGAAGTGGTCGCAACGCTTTCAATGGTGAGATAACCGGCTTCGCGGAGTTTTTCAGCCGTACTCGGGCCTACACCCGGTAAATCCTCAATCTCTAATGGTCTTTCAGCCATTTTGTATAACATCTCCTATGGCACAACAACATTTTAAACCCACACATATATGCTCTCGGAGTGTGCAGGGTGAAAGTGAACTGTTCTATTGAATGAGGATTTCGTGAATTTTCTTGGCTTTTTTTCTGACATCATCTGATGAAAGATGGATCGGCTCCCAGTGGTCTGGTCTGATCCTGTCACCAGAGACGGTTCCCTGCACCTGCACTTCCCGCCATGCCGGCAGATCGCTGCCACCATCGATCAGGTATCTCACATCCCCGTTGTCGATGAAAGTGTTGCTCTGGCTTGTGATAACCGTTCCATCAAAGACAATCGTACCGGATTGCATCTTTGGGAGAATGACTGCACTGCCCCTCCCTGCACCAAGCTCGATTCTCCCGAACCTTCCGGGCTTTGCGGTTGCATGATACACCTCAATTTTATCGCAGGGCACAACCGAAAGAAGGGCTTTTTCACCCCAGAGCACAACGTTGAGATCGTCTTGTCCATCCGTAATGACAATATTCCTGACCCACGATGCCCTGCTGTCCCTTGTCGTAAACGCACGCGGTTCCTGCACCCGCTTCACATCCCCCTGCACCGAATAGGTGCCCTTGTCGCCCACTGAACCTATCGGGGTGAACGGCAGGGAAATCTGCATATCCGTAACCGCAACCGTGCTCTTCTCGTCAAGGCTGTATGCCCTCCCCTCACCACGCCCATCCGGTTTTGCCCCGGTAATGTGAAGTGTGGATCTTTTGGGGATGCCGGCAAGGATCTCTTTTGTCCATGCGACAAGCCTGGCAGTGCCATTTTCATCAGCGATCACCGCCTCCACCATCTCACCGGTTGTCCCGTCTTTTCGGGTGAATGTACGGGGCTCTTTTTTTGCAATAAGAATTACATCGAGATCAACGGGGTCTGTCGACAAACGTGTGGTCCCTGCACCCTGTCCGGCACAGGTACAGGTGATATCACATGTTGATTTCCGCAGGGCAAGCGCGTAGATCTCGTGCATGGTCCTTCCTGAATGGCGCCCGATAATCTCCAGCACGTCCCCGCCAGCGATCTCCTCAACAGCCGCTGCCCGTTCGTCCCAGAGCACCACCCGTGCGGTCCCGGTCTCATCCCCGACCAGCAGGGTGGCTACCGCACCGCGCTCACCATCAGCACGGTCAAATTCCCTGACCTCCGTCTTGTCAAGCACTTTTGCAAAAAAAGAGAAGAGGCTGGATTTTCCACCCAGACCTTTGATCTTTACATGGGCTCTTCCCAGTTCTCCAACCACGAGCATGGCAGCGGTCGGTTCGTCAATCAGATCGCCGCATTCATCGATCTTTTCCTCTACCCGCCGGGTAAACTCCTCTTTTTTTATGAGGTCATCGACCAGCGCGTAATGGAAGAGCATATCCGTCTCTCTCCGGGTTTACCGCTGCCAGGGAGGGCATTCCATCGTTGCGGTGATATCACGAATGGTCTCCTGCCTCCGCATCAGTGATGCCGTATCCCCCCGGACGAGCACCTCAGGGCACCGGGGGCGGCTGTTATACTGCGAGGACATCGCAAATCCATACGCCCCGGTGTCAAGCACGGCGATGATATCCCCTGCTACAAGCCCGGGGAGTTTCCTGTCATGTGCGAGAATGTCACCGGTTTCACATATCGGGCCCGTGACGGTATATTCCGTGGTCAGGGAGGCATCTGCCCTGTTTGCCACGATGACTTCGTGATAGGCGTCGTACATCGCCGGGCGGATAAGCAGGTTGAACCCGGCGTCAACGTTGGCAAACCGCCTGTGCGCCTCTTTTGTCGAGTTGACGCGGGTGAGGAGTAGTGTGGAATCAGCGACGAGGGAGCGACCGGGCTCGACCCACAGTTCCGGTGTAATCCCGCATGCTTCGACGCCGGCTTTGAAGATGGGAATGACCTTTGCTGCATAGTCCTCCGGGGTGGGGGCCGGGTCCGTATCGTGGTGATAGGGGATCCCGAGCCCCCCACCGAGATCGATAAATTCGAGTCGTACGCCCATCTCTGTAAGCTCCTTTGCGATCCGCACCATCACTTCAGCGGCCCTGGCGAAGGGCTCAACATCAAGGATCTGTGAGCCGATGTGGCAGTGAATCCCGACCGGCTGTATATGTTTGCATGAGAGGGCTTTGCGGTACGCTGCCGGAATCTCCTTGTGAGGGATGCCGAACTTGCTCGTCGCAAGTCCGGTTGCGATCTTCGGGTGCGTGGGGACTTCAAGTGCCGGGTTCACCCGGAAGGCGATCTCCACTGTTTTTCCTGCCGCTTTCGCCGCTGCATCGAGCTGGTAAAGCTCATCGAGCGAGTCCACCGAGACTTTCACGCCTTTTTCCACAGCAAGCCGCAGGTCAGCGGGTGCCTTTGAACTGCCATTGAAAAGCAGTTTTTCCGGCTGCATGCCTGCGTCAAGTGCGAGATGGAGCTCTCCGGAGGAAAAGACATCGGCCCCGGCACCCAGATCCGCGAGCGCACGTATCACGGCAAGGTTGCCGTTTGCCTTTGCTGCAAAGAGCACCCTCACCTTCGGGTACCGGCTGGAAAGCGCTTTCTGGTAACTCCGGAACTGCTCACATACCCGGTCCTCGCTCGTCACGTAGAGCGGTGTCCCGTACTGCTGTGCAAGGGCGACGCAGTCGAGCCCGTTGAGGTGGAGGTGCCCGTTTTTTATCGAGAGGTGGTGGGGGAGTTTCATACATCAAGCCCCCGCATCCGTTCGATCGCCTCGTTGATCCGTGACACCGGCCGCGTGAGCGCAAACCGCACATACCCTTCCCCGCTCGAACCGAACCCGACCCCCGGTGTTGCCACGATGCCCGCTTCGCTGAGGAGCTTTGCCGCGAATGCCATGCAGTCCTGTACCGGCAGCCAGACGTAGAACGTCGCCTGTGGTGCCGGCACATCAAAGCCAAGGCTCCGGAGCCCGGCAATGAGCACATCCCTGCGCTCCTGGTAGATTGCGCACGCGTTCCTGACGCAGTCCTGCGGGCCGGTGAGCGCTGTGATCGCCGCGCGCTGCACGGCGTTGAAGACCCCGGAGTCCACGTTGGTCTTCACCCGCCCGAGCCCGGCAAGGATCTCTTCGTTGCCGACTGCCATCCCGATCCGCCAGCCGGTCATGTTGTAGGTCTTGGAGAGCGAGTGCATCTCGACACCGACCTCCATTGCCCCTTTTGTTTCGAGAAATGAGGGGGCGCGGTAGCCGTCATACGCGATCTCGGAGTACGCGTTGTCCGAGACCACGACAATGTCATGATCGGATGCAAAGTTAACGACCTCCCTGTAAAAGCCGTCAGGAGCGACCGCTGCCGTCGGGTTATTCGGGTAGTTGATGAACATGAGCTTTGCTGCTTTTGCCACTTTTTCTGGGATTTTTTCAAGCAGCGGAACAAAGTTATTCTCCCTTGCAAGGGGCATTTCGTACACTCTTCCCTCTGCAAAGAGCGTGCCCGTCCGGTAGACCGGGTAGCCGGGGCTCGGGGCGAGCACGAAATCACCGGGATTTACAAACGCCTCGGCGATATGGGCGATGCCATCCTTGGACCCCATCAGGGCGATCACCTCTTTTACCGGATCGAGCGATACCCCGAAGCGCTGTTGATACCAGTCCGCAACAGCGCTGCGGTACTCCGGCATGCCTGCATAGGAAGGATAGTGGTGGTTGTCCGGGTTCTGTGCTGCTTCGCACAGGGACGATACGATATGGCCAGGAGTAGGAAGGTCGGGGTCCCCCACGCCAAGGTCGATGATGTCAGTGCCTTTTTTCTGCTGTTCCGCTTTCATCTCGTCGATCCGTGCAAAAAGGTACGGTGGGAGATTACTCATGCGTGCTGCGTACATACCCAATACATGTGTGTGCTTTATTCTCTAGTAATTAACGATGCCTGAACTTATTGTTGCCCGGTACAGGGATGTGTCATACCCTTATAAGCCTGGACTCATAATATCAGTTTTATGGATGAAAAGCAGGGGGTTATCGGGGCAGCGGGGCTCGTCAAGGAGTTTGGCGACGTGATTGCAGTGGACAACATATCGCTCTCAGTTGGCGAAGGGGAACTTTTTGGTCTGCTCGGGCCGAACGGTTCGGGCAAGACGACCATGATCAAACTCCTCACCGGGCAGGTGCGCCCGACCGCAGGATCGGCGGTTGTGCTGGGGCTCGATGTGACAAAAGATCCTGTTGGTGTCCGAAAAAAGGTGGGGATCATCCCGGAACAGGAGACGCCCCCCAGTTTTCTCACCGCAACCGAGTACCTAGATTTTGTCGGTGAAGTGCGCCATATTACAGGCGTCCGGAAAAAAGCTGACTGGTGGTTTGATTTCCTCGACTTTAATGACAAGAGGGACGTGCTCTGCAAGGACCTCTCCCGCGGCACCCGCCAGAAACTGATGTTCACCCAAGCGTTCATCCACGAACCGGCGCTCGCCCTGATTGACGAACCGCTCATCAACTTCGACCCGATCATGCAGCGGAAGGTGAAAGATTACCTGACTGAATACGTCAGGCGCGGCAATACCATCTTCATCTCGACCCATATCCTTGAGATCGCAGAAGAGATCTGTTCGAAATTTGCGATCCTGCACAAGGGAAAACTCCTCCATACCGGCACGGTAGCGGAATTAAAAGGGAGGGACCAGCACCTCGGCGAATTCTTCCTCTCGCTCGTGGAGACGGGTGCTCATGCTTAAGCTCTTTGTAAACATGATGAAGGAGGAGTGGCGGGTCCATTCCACGATGTTCGGGAGCCTCTCGTTTGCCCTCTTCCCGGTGATGATCTTTGGCATCGCGTTCATGGGCTCCTTTCTCCTGCCCCTCTTCCGGACAGTCGTCCCGCCCGGTTATCTTTCGATCATCATCCATGCCATCTTCCTCCTGCTCGGCATCATGGTCGGGGGGTTCGGGCTTCTCGGCATGGAAGTGATGAACCGGCGGTTCGGGCAGGCAAGCCTGCTCTCCTATTCTGCACGCAGCCTGCCGATCTCCGAACAGGAGATCTTCTGTACCTTTGTCGTGAAAGATACCGTCTATTACCTCGTCCTGTGGGTCGTACCGTTCGTTGCCGGGTTTGCCATTGCCTCGCCGTTCATCTCTGTCCCGCTCTCCCTCTCCCTGCTCCTGTTCCTGACCCTGACCCTCTCGTTCCTCACCGGCCTTGCCCTCATCTTCTTCCTCTCCACGGTCTACGCCCGGTCAAAGCGGGTATTCGCTGCCCTGTTTGTAACCCTGCTTACGGGCTGGGCAGCACTGTACCTTGTCGCCGGTATCAACACCGTAGCCCTCTTCCCCCCGCTGCAGCTCTTTCACGCGTTCTCGTATGATATGCTCCTTGCTGCGTGTGCTGTCGTTATCATTCCCTCGGCCATCGCCGTCGCTCTCTTCACATCGGAGTACACCGACACAACGAAGCGGTTTAAAAATGCGATCGTTCCCCTTACAAAAAAACTCTCGTTCTTTCCCTATCCCCCCCTCGCTGCCAAGGATTTGATCGACCTTTTGCGCAGCGGAAGCTTCATCGGCCAGACCCTGTTCTCCTTCCTCATCCCGCTCTGGCTCCTCTGGTTTCTCCTGTCAGTGCTTGGGCGGTTTATCCCCCCAGGTGATGTGCTCCTGCTCTTTGCAATCCTCACCGGTGTAATCGCATCAACGATGTACACGTGGCTCACTATGTTTGACACCTTCAGTTCGTACACCTGCCTGCCGGTCGGCGTCCCGGCGCTCCTGGAGAGCAAGATCTGCAGTTTTGCTGTCCTGCAGGCGATTCCTGCCGCGTTTATCGTGCTCGTCACGATCGCATCGGGCGGGGTTGCATACCTTGTGCCTGCGTTTGTGCTCTGCCTCTCGGTCTCGTTCTACGCCCTTGCGGTCACCATCTGGCTGACCGGGCTCTCCCCAAGTGTGCTTGTCTATGATGTAAAAGTGCTCTTCCTCTACCTCATCTTGGTTGGCATTGCGGTACTCGCCCTCATCGCGCTTGCATTTGTCAACCCGTACTATGCGACCGGCTCTGTCCTGCTCTTCCTCCCGGCATGGCTGCTGGTGAAAGCAGGCTTTACGAAATGGGAAATACAGGACCAGCCAATGTTCTAGGGGAGTGATGATGGGCATGCCTGCGCAGACCTTTGTGATCTTCTCGACAGCACCTCCAACAGAGTCCACCGCGATGGCACGGGCGCTCCTTGACCACAGGCTGGTTGCCTGCGTGAACGTGATACCTGTACGATCGTTCTACCGCTGGAAGGGGGAGTTCTGTGACGATCAGGAGCACCTGCTTATCGCAAAGACGACTCAGGACAAGGTTGAAACGGTTATTTCCGAGATCAAAGGGATGCATCCCTATGAAGTACCGGAGATCATCGCGGTGCCGGTTATCGCCGGGCACGCGCCCTATCTCGAATGGGTACACCAGGAGACTCGGACCCATCCTTAGAACCGGCAGAGGCACCCGGGTATGGTTTTGTGCAATCCAATCCGGAGGGAGAAGAATGTTCGATCAGGTGCAGTCCGGCACTCCCCCATGCACAACCTTATTCTTTTTTACCAGAGATACTAGGTACATAAGATCAGGGATTTGATCGGTCTGGCTGACGAAGAGAAACCACAACGGTCGGCATTGCTCGTGCTCGGCTGCCCGCAGGTGCCGGTACAGACAAGTATTGCGCTCTACCTGATCCACCGCCTCAGGCAGGCGGGGATCACGCCGGTGGTGGCGGGCAACCGGTCAGCAATCACCCTGCTCGTTGTCGCAGACCCGAAGCGCCACTATCTTGGGGAGGCGCTGGACCTTGACCGGGCTATCGACCAGATCACCGAAAAGAAACGCGATTTTGATCTCTGCTTTGTATTTATTCATAATGACGCAGGCGTGAGCTATGCTGCGACGATGGGTGTGATCTCCAGAGCACGCCTCTATGCCCTCATCTACGGTGAGCACTACGACGAACTTGTCGCTTCCATCGAGTTTCCCTGCCAGAACATCGCTGCAAAGGCGGTGCACAACCCGATGCCGCTTAAAAAAATACTGGACGAGGTCGCTCCATGGGCTGCATAGAAGAATTACCGTACGAGGTGGTCCTGCGGGGTGGATCGTTCAAGGAGTGCCGGGACTATGTCAGGAAACATTTCAGGGAGTCCCTTGATGTCCAGCCCGGGTTTAAGATCTTTGATACGCACATCATCGGCATTCCGCCGATCTCGATCGGGCTTGATGGTGATTTTGTGATCTTTCCATTCACAAAACCCTGCCATGGGACGTTTCTTCTGCGCGTGGAGGACCGGGCAGAGGCTGACCGGTTACGGAAGCGCAAATGAGAATCACGGTCAAAACCTTTGCAAGTCTGCGGGAGGTTATGGAAAACGAAGTGCATATGGTGGTAAGGGAAGGCGAGACACTGGGCCAAATCCTGTCAACGCTCTGCGAGACCCATGCAGGGTTGGGAGAAGCCCTTTTCGAAACACCCGGCATACTGCGGCAGTATGTCAACATTTTAAAAAACGGCAGAAATATTGCGTTCATTGGCGGCACCGCAACAACCGTTGAGGAAGGGGACGTCATAGCCATATTCCCTCCGGTCGCCGGTGGGTAGACAAGATTGCCTGCCCCATGACCTCTATCGGCGGTTCCCCGTAACGGGTGTACACCGGTCGGGAGATGAAAGGGAAATCTCTTATAGGAACCAAAAAGATTGATTGATAGCCCGGAGTGGCATGAATGACCAGTAAAGGAAAAATTCTTCTGATGGACGACGAACAGGTGATCCTCGATGTCACGTTGGAAGTTCTGAGATTCCTTGGTTATGACGCCGCGTTTGCCAGGGACGGGGCTGCCGCCATCGAGATCTTTTCCAAGGAAAGAACAGGAGGGCGCCCGTTTGATCTCGTCATTCTCGACCTCACCGTGCCCGACGGGATGGGGGGGAAGGAGGCGTTTGAAAAACTCCGCAAAACGGACCCCTCGGTCAAGGTTGTTCTTTCAACCGGGTACACCGAAGACCCCATGATGACCGACTATGCAAAGCACGGGCTGGCCGGGATTCTCGCAAAACCCTACCGGATTAGCGATATCAAAGCACTTCTTGAGAAGATAATCCAGAAATAAGTATCATTTTTCGTGGTTGTGTACAATCCGCCCCTGATCATAATTAACTATATATCAGGGGACTACTCTTCATCACGGCGGTGGTAACGGATTAATTGCTTACTTAAATAAAATTTCTCCCCGCTTTTTAATTCAATAGTCACCCATTCAAAATGATACCCGGTCAATTTTATCTGAATGACCTTTGTACCTGGACTGAGCTGTTCTATCGTCAACGGAGAACGACCCTTATAAGACCCATTGACAAATATCTGGGCATTGTCAAGGGATGTTGTAATAGAAATTGTACCTGGTTTATTTGAAACCGGGGGATTTGTTGTTGCCGTCGGAGTAATTGTTACTGATTGCTGATAAGGGATGGGACCTTCAGAGACCTTAACTGTGGTCTAATAAATCCAGCGATAAATATAAAAATTATTATTAGTACTACTTTTGAAGCACAATTACAGGCAGTATGCTCAAAAGAAACCATCTATACTACCTGATATTAATACAAAAAAAGGTTTACGCCTGCGATATACCCTTATTAATCAGCACTTTTAATTCAATCAGCTTTTGTTTTTAAAAAAAGTCAAAGGCAGTAATAACCAACGCTTACGGCGGTGTTTGCTGTTCTGATAGGCTGAAAAAAACAGAAAAAATTAAAAATCAGGAAAGGATCAGTTCGATTGCTTCTTCTGCTGCCGTCCTGACATATTCGTCCTTATCTTCGAGCGCCTTTTTCAGGTGCTCCAGTGCCCGTGAATCCCCGATCTTCCCGAGCGCTTCGATTGCACCCCAGCGGACGTACCAGTCGGAACTCCTGAGTGACTGGATGAGGGCATCGACCGCCTTTTTGTCACCGAGCTTACCCAAAGCCCATGTCGCCGGCACCTGCACAAAAGAGTCCGGTTCCTTCAGTGCCGCTATCAGTGTCGTTATAGCATTTTTATCGCCGATTTTACCGAGGGCATCGGCAGCGCTCCAGCGGACGTACCAGTCCTGATCGTTCACTGACTGTATGAGCGGTTCAACGGCACTGCTGTCACCGATCTCCCCGAGTGCCCAGGCAGCTCTCACCCGGACGAACCAGTCCTTGTCCTTCAGGGCCTTGATAAGGGGTCTGACTGCCGGTTTTCCGATGAGCGCGAGAGTAAGGGCGCTGTGCCACCTCAGGTCACTGTCTTTCTCCTTGAGCAGGTCGATGAGGGGCCTGACTGCCGCTTCCCCGAACTTTGCAAGGATAATTGTTGCACGCCAGCGGACATCATAATCCTTCTCGGTCATCGCACGGATGAGGTGCGGGATGGCGGCTTCTCCAATCCGTGCAAGGGCGATGCCTGCAAGCCACTGGATGTCTTTATCCTCGTCTTTGAGGGCCTTGATCAGGGGTTTTAATGCCGGTTCACCGATCTCGCCAAGGGCGAGCGCAGCACGCCAGCGGATGCCGAGGTTGTGGTTCCGCAATGCCTTGATGAGGCTCTGGAGGTCCATTCCGCTTTTACTGTGGAACGAGTAAATTTTTACATCGGGAACGATCGATCTGGTCTTCACGATTCCACATCCGTTGGCCTGTTCGTCACCGGGCTGATATGATCACACGTCCGAATCATCGCCTCAGCAGGCATTACCCCTGTAGTGACGGTACCATGTCAAGGCGAGATTTCGTCCATGTTGATGGTTGACGCCGATCTATTTGAATATAACTATCTGAATAGAATAAGGGGATGGGCTTTGTTCCCTCAACGACAGGGAATGAGCCTGATCCCATCGCCCTTGTAAGAGACATCATGCCAATCTATATCCATTCACCTTCCTACCAGAATGTGAGGGGATTATATGGCAGGAAAGGAAGTCTCAGTCCTTGTTGGTGGCAGGGCGGGTGACGGGATCAACAGTGCCGGGGCAGTGATCGCCCATTTTCTCAACCATCTCGGCTATGTTCCGTACCTGTATTTCGATTACCCGTCCCTGATCCGCGGAGGTCACAACTTTGGCATCATCCGCGGTTCTGAAAAACCGATCGGGGTTCACCACGATGCAGTGGATTTTGTACTTGCACTCAATCAGGAAACGGTTTTTCGGCATCGTGCGAGGTTCCACGAAGGGACGGTGATCCTATTCAATGCAGATGTTGTCCATGCAGACGGGCAGGGAGTACCGGTTAAAAAGATCCTCCTTGAGGAAAAGGCCCCTGCCATCATGGGTAATTCTGCGGTTATCGGGGCGTTTGCGAAGGCAGCAGGCATTCCCTGGGATACGGTCAATGCGGTCTTTTCTGCACATATGCCAAAGGGTGCTGATCTCAACCTCCGTGTGGCGCGGAGGGCATATGATCAGTGCAGCACGGTCTTAACGATACCCCCCCTGGGCGATCGCCGGCTCTCCCTCATCACCGGAAACGAAGCAATAGGGCTGGGGATGGTTGCGGGAGGGTTGTCTGCCTATGTGTCCTACCCGATGACCCCGTCTTCAAGCCTCCTCCATTTCCTTGCCGAGAATGCAGAAAGGTTCGGGATCACCGTCGTTCACCCCGAAAACGAGATCGCCGTCATGCTGATGGCACTCGGCTTATCCTATGGAGGGCAGCGGGCTGCAGTCGGTACTTCAGGCGGGGGGTTCTGCCTGATGACTGAAGGGCTTTCGCTGGCCGGTATGGCAGAGATCCCCGTTGTTCTCGTGGTATCCCAGCGGACAGGGCCTTCAACCGGTCTTCCCACCTACTCCGCCCAGTCCGATCTCCACTTTATCCTCAACGCAGGCCAGGGAGAGTTCCCGAGATTTGTGGTCGCGCCCGCTGATGCTCAGGAGGCATTTTTCTGGTCCGCAGTGGCGATGAATATTGCATGGAAGTACCAGATTCCTGCGTTTATCCTTGCTGACAAAACCCTTTCGGAAGGGGTTTATGGTGTCGACCCCTCAAAAATTGCGGATGTCAGGCAGGACGGGCTGCTGTCGTGGGACGGGACTGAACCGTACCGGAGATATGCCGATACCCCGTCAGGCATTTCCCCGCTCACGTTCCCTGGTACAAAAGGGGCTGTGGTCAAGGTAAACAGCTACGCTCACGATGAATCCGGTATCACGACCGAAGATGCGGGGACGGTCGTGCAGATGACAGATAAAAGGGTCAGAAAGGCTGCTTCTCTTTCAACGGAAATGGAGAGCTACAAAACCGTTCTTACCGAGGGAGTACCAGGTGCCACGACCGCAATCGCGTGCTGGGGCTCCACAAAAGGGGTCTGTTCCGAAGTTGCGGAGGAGCTTGGGCTCAGGACAATTCAACCTGTTATGATGTCACCATTTCCAACAGGACAATGTACCAAAGCACTGGCGGGTATCAGGCGCCTTATCGTGGTGGAAGAGAATGCCAACGGGCAGCTCGCGGCACTGCTGCGCCTTAATGGCATACCTCATGATGCAACGGTCCTCCAGTATGACGGGCGCCCGTTCACTCCCGACACCCTCCTTTCACGTGTCAGGAAAGTGATCGTATGACAGAACGTCCGCTCATCACCGATGCCCAGAACACGTGGTGCCCGGGCTGCGGGAATTTCACCATCCAGCACACGCTCAAGGCGGTACTCTCCGACATGGAAAAGGAGGGAAAGAGCCTTGACGATGTCGTCCTTGTCACCGGCATCGGCTGCCATGCAAAGATGGCCGATTACCTCAATATCAATAGTTTCTATGCAATCCACGGCAGGGCAGTCCCGGTTGCGACCGGCATCAAACTGGCAAACAAGCGGCTGACGGTCATCTGCTGTGTCGGGGATGGCGACGCATATGCCGAGGGACTCGACCACCTCATCTTTGCTGCCAAACGCAACATCGATATCACTGTCCTTGTCCATAACAACCGGGTCTACGGCCTGACAACGGGGCAGTATACCCCGACATCCCCCCTTGGGTTCAGGGGGCGTTCTACACCATCAGGGACACCGGAGTACCCTTTAAACCCGCTGGAACTGATGCTTGCCAGCGGGGCTACCTACATTGCACGGGGGTATACAAAAAAAATGGACCAGCTGAACCATCTGGTTCGCGGGGGGATCGGTCACAAAGGGTTTGCGTGCATCGATATCCTGCAGATCTGTGCAACGTTTTTCAACATGACAGATTTTTACAACACCCGTGTCTATGATCTGCCGGATGGTGACAAAGGCGATTTTTTGTCTGCATGCCAAAAGGCACGCGAGTGGGACTACAACAGCGAGAGCAACATTGCCCTTGGTCTGTTCTACCAGCGGTCGTTCCCGACGTTCGAGGATCGTGTCATAAGAAAACCTGTGCAGAAGCCTGACAGAAAGGGGGTCATAGGGGAATTTCTCAAAGCACACCAGTGATAGTGGCCGGCGAAAAAAAAATGAAACAACACTTTTTTCCACATGAAAAAACTCAGGAAATGAGACCTTCGGCCGAGCCAGACCCCGCAATCAGGGGGCCATTCCAGACGGAACGTAAAAGTTCCGTGCCGAGGCTCCTGCTCATCCCGATTCTTCTGTACGCTGTCTGGGTACTGGAGACGTACCTGCTCGAAGGGAGTGTGGGCCTTTTTGGGCAATCCCAGCCCCTGTCATTTCTTCTTTACACGGTCTTTGCCAATTGTATTGTGGGAACGATCCTGCCGGTCATGTGTCTCCGGTCGGCCTTTTTGAGCGGAGCCGTGAACATGTTCCAGGCAGGATTCCGATCCCTGCAGCGCACGGTGCTTGCCTTTGGACTTACCGCGCTTTCCGGTTACCTGTACCTTGCCACGTTCACTCCGTCTGGCACACCCGCTGTTGCCTTGTTTAACACGTTTATGTTCATCGTTCCCGTAGCGGTTGCTCAAGTGATGATCTGCTGGGTGCTTATTGGCACCCATGTTCAGGCATATCTCCGGAAGGGCCGAACGGCCGTCTCAATAACCTTCGGGGTGGTGGTGACGGCTGTTCTTTTCGGGTTCTCCTTTGCTGCCCATAGTCCGCCGCTCAACCAGCCGGATCTCCTCCCCCTTCTCTGTGCCATTGGTGCAGGAGCAGCGCTGTTTTTCTTTGCAGTGCGGGATGTCTACGCATCAGTGATATTTGTCGCATGCTCCACCATACCTGTCGTGCTGCAGGGAATCGATCCGGTTTTTACCAGTGAATTCATACCATCGGTGTATGGAGCCGCGGCGCTCTCGCTGGTGTGCCTGACCGGCTGTCACCTGTACCTCCTCAGGAATTTCCGGACCATCAGGGTACCAGCGTAACTATCTCGTCTCTCATCCGCAACCATACCTGATTTTTGGATCCGGTCCGGTGCAGCCGTGTGGAGGGGGATCATCCGATACCCTCCCCGTCCCCTTAACTCATCACTGGTCCGTAAGGACGGTATTCTTTTATGACGGTGTATTGCCGGTCCCCGCTCACGACACGGTCAAAACCCCGGTAATCAACGACATAGATGTGGCGGTCGATAAGCGATGTCATATCGTTCTTTTTTGGCGCTATAAGGGGTGAGAGCCAGGAGAGCCCCTGCATATCGCCACGATGGTTCACGATATCTGCCATCCGGTTGCTCATGAGTTCGCGGAGGTCTTCTTCCAGGAGGAAAAATTCAGCGCCCGCAATGTCCAATACAAGCCCCCTGCCTGCCCTTTTTAAGATTCCGGCATGTGAGTAGGTTTCACCCATTGCTTTCCTCATGGAGTCACCACATACCAGATCCCGTGCAACTATGTAAAGGTGGCGTCAGACGCGTTAATGCGGCGTATTTGACAAACAGATGAATTTTATTGGATTTCCCGGGCAGCGTAATATTATATTTTTTACCAGTCTTACAAAATGATTAACGCACCGGCAAACCAGTCACACGCATCAATTCCCGGCAGATCGGGTGATGGCTTTCGGTATGATTATATGAACATAAAAATATGGATGATGTATGCGGAAAAAGGCAGGATTCTGGTTTTTTGTGGCAGGATTGGTGGTGCTTGCGGTCCTTTTTTCCGGGTGTTTTGGTGGAGTACCTCCGGCGACTCCGGTTCCAACCCCTACGACTGTCGGTGCAAAATTTGTTGCAGGCGATATCATTGCCAAGACAGCATCATCGACAGATACCTTCTGGCTGATTGTAAAATATGATGCAAAAACCGATATGTATGAACGTTCCCTTGCTTATAAAAAATCTCAGGCAACGTGGTACCGGAAGGACGATAAGACAGAATTATCTGACCGCTCCGTGACAGAGAGGATATATCCTGCAAAAGTAGCCCATGTAAGCTCGCTTTTGGAAGTTCCTGTTCTGACATATTCAGTGACTGAGGCACCAACGACAGCACCGATAAAAAAGATAACAACCGCGGCAATCCGGGCACCTACTGTGACGGGCATCACACCTAATTCCGGGATGGCAGGAACGACGGTCTCTATCAACACGTTGTCCGGGACAAATTTCCAGTCGGGCGCAACAGTACAATTTGCAAAGGGGACATCAACCATCTCAGGAACAAGTGTCACGACCCGTTCGGCATCAAACATCACTTGCCAGTTTGTGATACCTGTCAGCGCCTTATCAGGCACCTGGAAACTTACCGTTACCAACCCTGACGGCCAGGCGGGGACGCTGAACAATGCATTTACCATTACCAATACGACGGCCACAACCGCAGCACTCCCGGCACCTGCTGTGACGGGCATCACACCAAACTCTGGCAATATCGGTACAACAGTGAACATTACTGGCATCACCGGTACCAATTTTCGCACAGGTACCGGAGTCAGGCTGGTGCGGGGGACATCGTATATTACCGGATCCAGTGTCAATGCTGTTTCTGCTTCCAGTATCAGGTGCGTTTTTGTCATCCCGTCATATGCAGAAGCGGGTGCATGGAATGTGACGGTGACTAATCCCGACGGGCAATCCGGGAAGCTGATCAATGGTTTCACTGTCATAAATACCACTGCCACGACGCAACCGACTCCAACAGGAACGACTGCCCCGACAACAACAGAAACAACAGTAACAACAACAACAACGACGCAACCGACAACAACAGAAACGACTGCCCCGACAACAACAGAAACGACTGCCCCGACAACAACAGAAACAACAGTAACAACAACAACAACGACGCAACCGACAACAACAGGAACGACTGCTCCAACAACAACCGAGACGACACCCTAAAATTAACCCATCTTTTTCGATAATGTATAACCCGCCGACCCAAATTCGTACCTATTATTAAACACAAAATAATTATGGGAATCAGAGAAATGGATTACATGGTGTTCTGAATGAGATATCCCCTCCTTATCGTAGGTATTCTGATCATCGCAGTACTCATCGCGGGTTGTTCTGACCAGTCCGGTTCCGGCACCACCACCCCGGTTCCGACAACGATCGCAGTCCAGCCAAAATTTGTTGCCGGTGATATTATTGCAAAGACCGCAGCGTCAACGGATACTTTCTGGCTGATTGTGAAATACGATACAAAGACCGATAAGTATGAACGGGCCCTGGTCTTCAAGTCGTTGCAACAGACCTGGTTCCGCAAGGACAACAGGAGCGAGACTGCCGAACGTATCCTGACCGAGAAGATTTATACCGCGAAGGTATTCCATGCCGACTCCGTTTCAGCGATCCCTTCTATAACTCCTACACCAACGACAACTGTCACAACGAAACCATCAGGCCCGGCTCCGTATGTTTCAGGCATAACGCCGAATTTTGGCACGACCGGGTTAAGTGTCAGTATTACAAATATCGCGGGCAGGAACTTCCAGTCAGGCGTAACGGTGAAATTGATCGATGCTATGGGCATGTCGATTACCGCCACCAATGTTCTTGCGACTGATACCAAGATCACCTGCATTATTAACCTGAACAGGGCTTCTGCGGGTAAAGGCGATATCGTTGTCACCAATCCCGACGGGCAATCTGCGACCCTCACTGATGGTTTCACGATTCAAGAACCCGGACCGGGGATTTCCAGCATCGATCCAAATGAAGGGAATGCGGGGGATGATAACCTCCCAGTCACAATCACCGGGAATAATTTCCCTGTACTCCCAAAAATCGTCAGGGTCTGGTTAACCAAACAGAATACGGGAAATATCGATTGCGTAAGCCCCCAATCATCTTTAACTCAAATCACCTGTACACTGGTAATTCCGAGAGGTGCGCCTGTCGGAAAATGGAACCTGATGGTGAGAAATGTGTACGATAACCTGAATGTAACAGCATTAAACATATTCACCATCAACAATGCTACGTCATAATTCTGATACCCCCTTTTTAATGCCACAAACTTTTTTCTGGTTCTGATCTCCAGAGTTATTGGCAATGCTCGATCTCTCTGTATCATCGGGACTTTTTGAATGGGTCATCCTTCCGGCGCTCATTTTTTGTGCCCGCATCTGCGATGTGAGCCTGGGGACGATCCGCGTGATCTTCATCTCAAAGGGAATCAAATATCTCGCTCCCGCGATCGGGTTTTTTGAAGTGATCATCTGGCTCCTTGCGATTGGTCAGGTGATGAACAACCTGACAAACATCGCCTCCTACATCGCGTACGGGGGCGGTTTTGCCGCCGGGACATTTATCGGAATGCTGATCGAGGAGAAGATCTCGCTGGGTCTCACCGGCGTGAGGATCATCACCAGCGATGACCCGGCCCGGCTGGTACAATACCTGCGCTCGCAGAATTATGGTGTCACGTGCGTTGACGGTCAGGGGGCGAACGGGCGGGTGAAGATGGTCTTTTCCATCATCCGCCGTCAGAACCTTCCTGACGTGGTCGATGTGATCCGGAGATTCAACCCGGGCGCATTCTATTCAGTCGAGGATGTAAAATCCGTATCTGAAGGGGTATTTCCTGAGGAACGCCGCAGGTTTTCCATCCCGTATTCCGAGGCGCTTCGGTATTTCAGGAAGGGTAAATAAATCCGGGATTTTCAGGACCGGCCGGGTACTGTGCCCATGGTTTTTGTGCACCATCGAAATGATTATCTTACTCTCCCCATGTAATCTCTAAACGAATTTTTGGAAGGATTTCATGGACCGATACAAGTGTACAATCTGCGGGCATGTCTATGACCCGGACATTGGTGAACGGCTGCAGAATCTTCCGGCAGGGATTGCGTTTGAAAACCTGCCGCCGGACTGGCAATGCCCGGTCTGCTGTGCGTGCAAAGATGATTTCCGGAAGGTGTGAGGGGAATCGTTATGGTTGCACGCGAGGTTTGCCGTGACGTATTCTGGGTGGGCGCACTTGACTGGGACCGGCGGCTCTTTGATGAGTTGATCCCGCTTCCCCAGGGTACCAGCTACAATGCCTATCTTATCAGGGGGAGCGAAAAAACCGCACTGATCGATACCGTTGACCCGACCAAGGAGTATGAGCTGATCAGCAACCTGGTCAAACTCGGCGTGGAAACGATCGATTACATCATCGTCAACCATGCCGAGCAGGACCATGCGGGATCCCTCCCGATGATGCTCGAGTTCTTCCCCACCGCTCAAATCGTCACGAATGAGAAGTGCCGGGACCTCCTCATCGCGCTCCTCCACATCCCTCCCGAAAGGTTCAGGGTCATCAAAGACCGCGAGACCCTGTCCCTTGGTGACCGGACCCTTGAGTTCCTCCTGACCCCGTGGACGCACTGGCCCGAGACCCAAGTCACCTTCCTGCGGGAGGACCGGATCCTGTTTCCCTGTGACCTCTTCGGTTCGCATATTGCCACAAGCGACCTGTTCATGCGGGATGAGCGGGCAACATACCTCGCAGCAAAGCGATACTATGCTGAGATCATGATGCCATTCCGTGCAAGCATCAGGGGGCATCTCGGGAAGGTGAACGCCCTGTCTGTTGCCATGATCGCCCCCAGCCATGGCCCGGTCTACCAAAATCCCCTCTTTATTCTCGATGCGTATGCGGACTGGACGTCCGATGCCGTCAAAAACGAGGTTGTAATCCCCTACAGTTCGATGCATGGCAGCACCCAGAAGATGGTCGAGTATCTTGTCGATGCGCTGCTTGCGCGGGGTATCACGGTACAACCGTTCAACCTTTCCAAAACCGACGTGGGCGAGCTTGCGATGGCGCTCGTTGACCCCGCGACCGTCGTCATCGCAACGCCGACCGTCCTCTTTGGTCCCCACCCGCAGGTCGTGTATGCCACGTACCTTGCCAACCTCCTCAAACCCAAGGTGAGGTTTGCCTCCGTGATCGGCTCGTACGGCTGGGGAGGCAAGGCGGTCGAGACGATTGTAAAGATGCTGGACCACCTGAAGGTGGAGGTGCTTGAACCGGTGATGGTACGGGGGTTGCCCGATGAAGCCGCAATGCGGGGGCTTGACCGGCTTGCGGACGATATCTTAAAGAAACATCAGGAGATCAGGATCACATAACCGGAGGATACTGTATGACAAAACTGTTTGAAGTATACAAGTGTGACGTCTGCGGAAACATTGTAAAAATCGTCCATGCATCGGGCGGCACGCTGGTGTGCTGCGGCAAGCCGATGACACTCCAGCAGGAGAAGACCGCAGACCAGGGCAAGGAGAAGCATGTACCAATCATCGAGATGTCGGCAACCGGGATCCTTGTGAAGGTCGGGTCCGTCCCACACCCGATGGAGGAGAAGCACTTCATTGAGTGGATTGAGGTGCGCAGCGGGAATGCGGTATACATAAAGGGACTGAAAGCCGGCGAGAGGCCGGAAGCGGAGTTCTGCATTCCGGACGCCAATGCAAAAGCCCGGGCGTACTGCAACGTCCACGGGCTCTGGACCAACAGGCCCTGACCGCCTCATTCTTTTTTTTATTCAGGCACACCATCCCGGAGTACAAGAAGCTCCCCTTGTTCAAGGAAGAGGGCGGCGTATCCCCAGATGACCAGCCCGGACCCACGGGCACGTACGACCTCGCCGTCATAATTGCCTGTCGGCGCTGACCTGAATGAATGCATGTGCCATCAAATACGAGGTAGCAGGAGAAGGTACGCAATTTTTTTTGGGTTAACATCAGGAGATCTAATATAAATTGCCCGCCAAAAGGATCATGATGAAACAGATCGCCCTGTATGGCAAGGGAGGGATCGGGAAATCAACGACCTCGGCGAACCTTTCCGCAGCGCTCTCCATGCAGGGCCTTGACGTCCTCCAGATCGGGTGTGACCCAAAAAGGGACAGCACCCGGATGCTGATGCACGGCAGTTTTATCCCGACCGTGATGGACCTGGTCCGCGAACGCGGCGATGCACAGGTCACCCGCGAGGATATTGTCCATTCAGGGTTCAATGGTGTCCGCTGCGTTGAAGCAGGGGGCCCGGAACCCGGTGTCGGGTGCGCCGGGAGAGGGATTATCGCCACGTTCCAGCTGCTGGAAAAATTCGGGGCGCTCTCCGGGGATGTGATCGTGTACGACGTGCTGGGCGACGTGGTCTGCGGGGGGTTTGCCATGCCGATGCGGGAAGGCTATGCGCAGGAGGTCTACCTTGTCACGTCCGGCGAGATCATGTCGCTCTATGCGGCAAACAACATCTGCAAGGCGATCAGGCGCCTCTCGCAGCGCTCAAAGAGCACCTGCCGTCTCGCAGGCGTCATCTGCAATGCCAAGAACATGCCCCGCGAGGACGAGCTGGTCGGGGAATTTGCGCGCCGGGTCAACAGCAGGCTCGTCCAGTATATCCCCCGTGACCGGTGTGTACAGGTCGCAGAGATGCACAAGCAGACCGTGATTGAGTATGCCCCGGATTCCGAACAGGCGGAGCGTTACCGGACACTTGCGCTGCGGGTGATGGAGAATTCGGCATTCACCATCCCGACGCCCCTTGATATCAATGAGCTCGAATCCCTTGCCCTCGAATACTTCTAGGTTTGAAGGGTGCACGCTCACCGGGGCGCTCTCCATTACGACCTCTGTCACCGGCAGCGTCAGCATCGTACATGGCCCTTCGGGCTGCGCCCACCATAACTTCTCGCTTCTCCACGCCACGGCACTCGAACATGACGGGGTTGATGCCCCATCGATTATATCAAGTTGCCTTTCGGAAAACGAGATCATTTTCGGGGGCGAGGCGGCGCTGGAACGGGCGCTTGCCCGTGCTGCATCCCTCAACCCTGCCTGTATTTTTGTTCTTTCGACCTGCATTGCAGAAACGATCGGGGATGATGCCGGGGCAGTCTGCCGGGTGGACTGGGGCGTCCCGGTCATCCCTGTCCAGACCGGAGGATTTCTCGGGGGCGTCTTTGACAAGGGCGTGAACAATGCCCTCTGCACGATCGCCGACACCGCAGCTCCTTCCACCAGACAAGGCACCGTCAACATCATCGGAGAAAAAAATCTCGAGTACGAAGTGGAAGAGAACCATGCAGAGCTATCCCGCCTGCTCTCGGCGCTCGGGCTTTCTGTAAACATCCGGTTTGTGCACCACGTATCACCCGATGAGATTGCGGTGCTGGGCAGGGCATCGCTGAACGTGCTGCGGGACGAGGGGCAAAACCCTGTCGGGGATCACCTTCGTGCACGGTTCGGGACGGCATACCTCCCCTCATTTCCCTCAGGGCTCTTTTGCACGCTCCAGTTTTTAAAAAATGTGGCAGCAGTCTGCGGGGTACCTTCGCACCCTGCGGTCACCATGGAACAGGCGGTGCAGGAAGAAGTGCTGGCTGAATTTTCCGACCTCGCCCATACCCGCATCGCACTGAACGGTGCGGGCCTGGCTGGATCTTCGTGTGGGATCGCACGCGAGGTGGCCGGGGCGCTCACCATGAAGGTCTCTCCCCGCGGCTGTCGCGTTCCGCTTCCCGTATCACCGCCGGTCGGCACCGCGGGGATACGCAGGATGCTCCACCGCTGGAGGCGGATGATCAATGCCTGAATGCACCAACCCCCTCTGGCCCTGCGCGATGACGGGGGCAGCGGCCGCTCTTTCTGGGTTTGACGGGATCACGGTCATCATCCATGGGTCAAGCGGCTGTTATTATTATCCTGCGACGCTGCTGCATGCGCCTTTGCAGGGGACATTCATCATGGAGGAGGAGGTCATCTTCGGGTCAGAAGAGCGACTTTTACAGGTAATAAAAGAAGTATCGGCCCCCGGTACCAGGGTCGCTGTCGTTACCACATGCGTGCCTTCGATCATTGGGGAGGACATCAGGAGTATGCTTGCCAGCAGCGATGTCCTCCTCGTCGACAGCCCAGGATTTTCCGGCGATTTTGAACCGGGGTACCTCAAAGGGCTCCTCTCCCTTGAACCGCGGGTCGATGACCAGAACCCGGGGATCAATATTGACGGGGTGAGCCTCCTTGATCCTTTTTTTCGCGGAAATGTAAGGGAACTTACCCGGCTCCTCAATAACGCTGGCGTTCCTGTTGCGACGGTCTTTTGTGCAGACGCGGTCGAAAAGGTGTCGCATGCCGCACCGTTCACGGTTACCACAAACAGCGACCTTGCGAGTGGTGTCGGGCGAACGCTCGGCGGCACGCTCGGTCTTCAAGATCTCCGTGCAACATTTGCAGCAATCGGGGACCGTATCGGGGAGGCTGATATCGGGCCGGTGCTGCGGGAGATCGCCGTCAAAGAGGAACATATCATACAGGTCTGCGACAAGTATCTGCGCAGGTTCGATCCCCCCCGTGCCATGATCTTTGGCTGGGCGTCCTACGCCGCGTTTACCGCTGCTGCCCTCATGTCATATCTTGATGCGGATATCGCTTTTATTGGCACCCGCACTCCCATCCTGCCCGATCTCCCGTGCCCGGTTGAACGGGTGGACAGCTTCTCCCGGGTGCGGGACCTGATCATTGAGTACAGGCCTGACCTTGTTATCGGCTCCTCGTTCGAACGGTCGGTGAATCCGGATCTGGCATTTGTCGGGCTTACCCCTCCTCTCCGGGGAAGGGTCCGGCTGGCATCCATGCCGGTTGCCGGTGTCGAGGGGATGCTGCATCTGATTGAGGGGGTGCTCAATGCCTGTATGGACAGGAACCGGAAGTAGCACATCCGCAGTGATACGCCAACACAAGAGCCCCTTTCTTCCCGGTACTCGCCCATCCCGTTCACTTTCACCCTGCGCAGATTGAAGCCTTAAATACCCTCTCCGGCAACGCCATAGTACGACAGCAGGTGGTCGTGTATGATGAAAAAATCCGGGTATTTCCAGAAAACGGGGTGCACCGCATACGATTCGGACGGGAAGCCCCATGAGTTCATCGAACTGCACATACAGGGGGAACGGTATGCAGTCCGGCTTCCGGACCTTGCCCGTGCAATGGCGGGCAGGATCCATGTGCAGGTCGAGTCTCTTGCCCGAAACTGGAACTATTATCTGGGTGCTGTTGTCGGGCTTGCGCAGGTATCCGCATCAGGAAAGGCACTGAATATCGACCTCTTCGGGGCAGGTGATTTTACGGTATCGCTCATGTCGCTGCGGGCAGTCCTGTACGGCAGGAACCGGGTGGCGGTGGTGGTAAAGATACCGGAGACACCGTACCATGCAGGGGAAAGAAAGTACCCCTGCAGCCAGAAGACCATCAGTGCCGAAGCGTAAAGAACGGGCAGGGATCATTTTTTCCTGACAATATCGTTCAACATTAATACTGTCACAAACAGATCCTGTATCCAGTGATAAATCCGATCTTTTTGCGTCCGGGCACACCGATTGCGCGGTGCTGCGGGAGGTCAGACCGGCATGGAATCAGCGGATGATATTCGCGAGATCGTGGAGCAGCAGCAGGACCCGGTTGTCAAGTTTACACCGGAAGGGCGCCTCCTGTACGTGAACCCTGCCTATTGTGAACTGGTGGGAAAGACCAAGGACGAACTTTCCGGCAGCGTCTTTATGCCGGTCACCGAACGGCAGTACGCCGATGTGATCGCGACGCAGATGGTGAAACTGTTCCGCCCGCCGTACTCGTGTCATGTCGAGCAATGGATGATGACAAGAAAAGGTATGCGGTGCATCAGCTGGTCGGCAAAATCGCTGCTGGCAGAGGCAGGTGCGGTGCGTGCCATCATTGCCACGGGCAGGGACATCACTGCGCAGAAAACAAGGGAAAAGGCGGTCCGGAAGCGGGACCGGGAGCTGATGTTTGTCGTGGAGAGCGGAAGCCCGATGTACTATTCGCACACTCCCGACCATGTCATGGACTATGTCAGCCCGAGGATCCGCACGCTGCTGAAGTGCCGCCCGAGGACCGGCAAACGGCTGTGGACCGACTACCTTTCCGAGAATCCCGCGAACGCGGCGGGGCTCGAACGGACATTGCGGGCGATCGCGTCCGGCAGGCGCGAACCCCCCTACCGGCTGGAATTTGTGACGGTGGGCGGGGGAACGGTCTGGGTGGAGGTCAACGAGATACCGGTGGTCAGGGACAGCAAAACCGTGGCGATCGCCGGGTCCATGACCGATGTCACCGAGAAAATGCAGGTTGAGGAAGGGATGGCGGAGGCAGAGATCCTGATCAAGGGGTCACGGGCACTGGCATCCGGTGGAGACGACAACCGCGAGGATCGGCGGCAGGGTGAGAACATCCTGCGGTCGCCGGTCAGCTATCTCAAATCGAAGTATACAAAGAAGGAAAAAAAGGCAGACCAGCAGGAAGAATTTGAGATCGCCTGAGGCACTCAGATAACAGCAGGGGGCACCCCCCTCATTCCCCCCTTAAGGGGCCTCCCGCGTTAGGCCTGTGACCCCCAGCACCCTCCCGTTCACACTTCATTTTCAACCCCGCGAGGAGTGGATTGAACCTTTTGGTTCAACCTGTTCACCTGTCGGTTATGACAAAAAACCAATGTCATTTTGGCATTATATATCCCGCTTCCTCCCACCTCCATATCACGCAAAATCAGGGAGGTAGAAACCACATGACCACCATCAAAGATGTTGTCAACCAGGTTGAAATGGTTCTGAACGACACCCAGCATCCCCCGACACGGACGGAGCTGGAGGTTCTGCGCAAGGTACTGAAGACAATCAATGCACACCACAGGTTTCCCGGAGACATGCAGTCCCCTCACCCTGCATCCGGAAGCCGGAAGAGCGGGGATTTTAGCACTGCCTTATCGAATTCGATGCGGCTCATCGGAAATCATCAGCGGGTATCCCGTGCGTCCGTCATCATCCGGTCCTGATTAAAGGACCCCCACACTCCGTAGGGAGGTATGCCCCGCACCATGAGGTACTCGCCAACCTCCTGCACCCTCTTTTCCCTCCATTTCCCGTGGAACTCACGCATGAAACCCCGGTTTCCCCCAATTGTCAGATAGGGGGTACCCCCACCCTCAGGAGCGTTTACCCCCCTTCTTTTCATATCCCTCACCCCATTTTCTCAGTGACCTCCCGACGGCAGCAGGGTGGCACCCCCCGCTCATGGACTTGGGGCAACTCGAAGATATCTTCGATATCTTCTCAAGTCTGCCATTTCTCGAAAGGCAGACACCCCCACCCCCTCTGATCAGGTGACCCCCCTGACCCCCACCAAGGGGTCGTGAGTACTTGCACCCACCCCCCCACCTTGGGCACATGAGGGGGTACCCCCACCCTGTTCCGGTTTTTGGTCTCCGACGGAGACTTCATCGCGACATCCTCCGTTTCCTGTGCAAAACGAGGGGGTACCCCCACTCACATACCCTGAGGTGCCCCCCCACCCGATCAAAGTGAGGTACCCCCCAAGACCCCACCTTGGGGTCAAGGGTACCAGCACACCCTCCCCCCTCTTAGGGTAAGTGGGTGGGGGTACCCCCCCTTTTGTTGGGCTGAGGATGATAGGGGAAAGGAGAGGTTCGAATTCGGGTCCTCGCATGAATGTTGGGGGTTTATAGGTATCTCAAAAAAACGCCACTCTTGATTTTGATATCACTTTTTTCAAAATAGCTGGCGCGATGTTTGGAGTTATCACTTTAGAGTAATTTTTCGATGTTTTCTTTGTGTGTATAAAAAATCATATATTTTTCACACCATTCTTTCATTTGTTTTATAGTTCGCTTACCCTTTGTTGTATTACATCTAAAACAAATAATCATCACATTTTCTTTATCCAAATGATTTTCATTATTAATTCGATCAAGTGAAGGAGAATTTTGATAATTTTTTCCTTCACCTATTTTATAATTTAATTCTACGCCACATATCGGACAATGATTTGTGTTTTTCGCCAAATCTTCAATTTCTCGAACAGTTATTTTAATATCTTGTCCTTTTTGTTTATGAGAGTGGTAGGTTCTCAAAGCCCATCGATGATGAGGATTTTTATTGCTATATTCAATAGCTTTTTTCCGATTTTTTTCTAAGTCTTTACGATACCGTTTTTTGCTATCTTCTGAAATTTATTCTTTATGATTTGTTGCCCATTTATTCGCATATTCTCTCGCACAAGATTTACACATATTATAATATCTCTGCGTTGCCTCATTTTTTGTAAATTGGTAAATTGGTAGAGTTTGTTTACACCTCCAACATCTCCTTTCGTTAACTATCGTCATACGCCTTTTTTCAGTATGATATTTCCGTAAATATTCGTAATAACAGAGATGAAAAAAAAAATTCCCGGTTTCAATTCCCGGTTTCTTTAGATAAATATGGAAGTATTTCGATTTCCTTTAGACAATTTTTACAGGTTGTTTGTATTTTCATACTTTTTCCATTATTGATTAAGATTGATGTCATAACATATCATAAACATAGTGTCGGCCCGCTCTGCCTTAAGGTTCAAGGCTTTTACTCCTTTTCTCTATTGAAAGTCCGGCCAGGATGTACCTCTTTCCTAGTCAAAATATCTTCTCACACAATTCAATTATATTAAATTTTGTCGGTGCAGTCTGCGTTAACATTTGATGTGACAATAAATCTATTTACAGAATGTAACAATAGGATAATTACAATGGACATAGTCGAAACCGTAGTAGGTGCTATAACTGCAATAATTGTTGTTTTTATCGGTTTAGCAATTTTACCTGCGATTGCAACAGCAACAGGCCAAAGCCCTGTTTTTGGTATCACACTCATGCTTATTCTGTTGATTGGTGTTATCGTCTCTGCAATAATTGCAATTTTTAGGAGTTTTTAATGACTCTGCGTGATACCTATAAAGAGGCATTAAAATTTATTGGATATATTAGCGGCGTTATTGGCGGTTTAATTCTCTTTATATTCGCATTTTTGAATAATTTAGGTGTAAACACGAATCTTCTATCATCATTCAATACGTTAGAATCGAATTTAAAATTTTTATTGACATTTCTCTTCTTGATTTTTTTATTGATCATAACAATAATTTCCATATTTTTCATATACATTATTTACAAATTAGTTGAAGAAATTGACAAAAAAGATACTAAAGGCTCTAAAAAATAAAAATATCATCATTAAAACTTACAAGAAAAATTAGTTAAAATTCCACTCGATGTCTCCTTTGGGGCTTTCGCCGCGCCTTGAAACTCACATCTTCTCCGCTTGAGGTTGAAAAACTGACAGGTCGCTTAGTTTTGGTCTTCTTTCCCTTTGCTAGAAATGATGGCATAGTTGGGAATCGTCATACAAAACGATAAACTTTGTCTCATTAATAAAATGTTGAATTAAAAAAAGAATGGATCTTCCCGAACCACTCGATAATTACGTTTCTTTTTCTTCGTCTTTTTTTGTAAAGATGAAAGTTTTGCATTTCCTGATTTTACTTCTATTTCTTTTCTATCGATAACACGTCCTGTAAGAATATCACGTTTCGTTGCCTTTAAATCACTACCTCTTCCGGTTCTTTCAGTATCATAACCTTGTATTCTATATCTCATCTCTACCTGATCTTCAGCAGCTCTTCCTTTTCTTTTGTTTTCCTCAAGAGTGCGTCTTTTTCTTTGTTTTTTAGTTGGCGGTTTAAACCCAAAGTCAAAGAGTCCCATGATGAACCATAACATAATATGAAAAGATAAAATTTTCCATATATTATGGGAATTCCGATTTCACAGTTTTCCATGTCGGATTTTTCTGATAATTTTATCATCACCGGTGACAAGAATCTTTTACTTGCCTATGTCTACTACTAACGGAGAATGGGGAATTCTAATACTCTCTTTCATTTGTACAATAGTCACGACGATCCATTTTGTTTTATTAACTGGAAAATTTGGAATAAAAGGGATCATCGCTTTTATGGCGATTTATTTAATTCCACTATACATCCTTTATTGGATAATTACAAAAGTATATCCAAAAAGTGAAGGATGGGGAATTATTACATGGGTTGCCGTATTTGGGATTCCATTAATATTTTTTTATCTATATCTAATAGGTAGTAGTTTTCAATAATATTTTTACCTTAAGCACCGGATATTTTCGACCCCAGACTTTTTCGAATGTTTTCACCATCCTTGAAGATTTTTTTTATTTTGATTAAGTCTGAGTTTTTACAATACTTTCCCATTCATACAACCGTTCCCTGACATGCTTATTGAGAGTAAACGGCCTATCGCTACAAGCATTCTTTTTCATGTAATGCAAAGTTCCTTTTGAGAATCTACATATAACGCAAGTACGTCAAAAAATTAAATTAAAGAAAAGTGGGAATACATTCATTCCCCTCTTAAAATTCCTACTTCCCCTTTTTCACACATTCGGCAATATAGCTGCCGGCCTTTTCAGTCCCTGCTGAGCCGCCCATGTCCTTCGTCACGACGCCGTCCCTGATACTCTTCTCGATAGCAGTAACGACAGCCGCAGCCGCCTTGTGCTCGCCGAGGTGATCGAGCAGGAGTGAGCCCGCCCAGATGGTGGCGATCGGGTTTGCGATGTTAAGCCCCTTGTACTTCGGCGCCGAACCGTGGATGGGCTCGAACATGGAGGTGCCCTTTGGGTTGATGTTGGCGCCCGGTGCGAGTCCCAGCCCGCCCTGGATCATCGCCCCGAGGTCGGTGATGATGTCCCCGAACATGTTGGGCGTGACCACGACATCGAACCACTCCGGGTTTTTCACAAACCACATCGTGATCGCATCGACAAAGGTGAACTCGGTCGTGACATCGGGGTATTTTTTCGCATTCTCGGTAAAGACCTCACGCCAGAGCCCGTAGATATCGGAGAGCACGTTTGCCTTGTCGACCGAGGTGAGCTTTTTCTTTCGTTGCCGTGCGAGGTCAAAGGCATAGGTCTGGACACGGCGGGCACCCTCGCGGGTGATGACCCCGATCTGGTAGGCGATCTCCTCCGCGTCGCTCTCGATGTCCAGCCCGAATTTTATTTTATAGAGCTCGCGTTCGACGTTGAGAGTGGTCTTCTGGCGCTTCTTGAACCGCGATCCGATGCCCACGTAGAAGTCCTCGGTGTTCTCCCGCACGACGACAAAGTCGATGTCTTTTGGTCCTTTTCCCGCCAAGGGGGTCTCGACTCCTTCAAGCAGCCTGATCGGGCGGAGGTTGACGTACAGGTCGAAGTGGAACCGTAATGCGAGCAGGATCCCTTTTTCCAGCACGCCCGGCTTCACCCGCTCATCGCCAATCGCCCCGAAATAGATCGCCCTGAACTTCGAGAGCTCGTTGAAGTCATCCTCGGTGAGGAGCGTGCCGCTGGCAAGGTACCGCTCCGCCCCGATCCCAAAGTCCGTCCACCCGATGTCAAACCCGAACTTCTCGCCTGCTGCATCCAGCACTTTTTTTCCTTCGGCAACGATCTCCGGGCCGATGCCGTCCCCGCCTATCGCCGCGATTTTGTACATACCGGCGCCTCTTTTAATTCTTTTGCATATCCTACAAGCCCTGCCGCCTCGACAATGTGGTACATAAACTCAGGTACCGGCTCGACTGAATACTCCCTGCCACCGACCACGATTTTTCCCTCCCGTTCCCTTACAACGATCGGGCTTCCGTCCTTCATCAGGTCGGTGTCCGGGCTGACAAGGGGGAGCAGCCCGACATTGATCGCGTTGCGGAAGAAGATACGGGCAAATGACTTTGCGAGGATCACGCGGACACCCGCTCCCTTGAGAGCAAGCGGGGCATGTTCGCGGGATGACCCGCACCCGAAGTTCCTGCAGGCGACGATCACATCCCCGTCTTTTACCAGCGCTGCAAAGTCATCACGCGTGCCTTCAAATGCGTGCTTTGCCAGTTCCTTCTCATCGTAAATCGTCAGGAACCTTCCCGGTATGATCGCATCCGTATCGATATTGTCACCAAATTTCCAGACACGCATCGTTACACCTCCCTCGGATCGGTGATCTCACCGCTGATCGCGCTTGCCGCTGCTGTTGCCGGCGAGCAGAGGTACACTTCCGCTTCCGTGCTCCCCTGCCTGCCCCTGAAGTTCCGGTTCGAGGTGGAGAGCGAGACCTCACCGGGGGCAAGCAGGCCAAACGCACCGCCCATGCAGGGCCCGCAGGAAGGAGCCCCCACAAGAGCCCCGGCCGCCACGAACCGTTCAATCAGGCCGGCCCGCAGGGTTTTCAAGTACTCCTCGCGTGAGGAGGGGATGATGATCACCCTGACATTGGCCGAGAATTTCCTTGTGCCAAGGACTTCTGCGGCTTCTGCAAAGTCCTCGAACCTGCCATTCGTGCAGGACCCGATGAACACCTGGTCAATATGGGTTCCCGCAACCGTGCCCACCGGCACGCCCTGGTCGACGTTGTGCGGTGTAGCCACCTGAGGTTCCAGCCGGTTGACGTCATAGCTGCGCTGCTCCGCGTATGTGGCATCGGGATCGCTTGCCAGCGGAAACGGCCTGGTTCCAGCCCGGCGCTTTGTCATGTACTCCCAGGTCACATCGTCGGGTGCAATGATGCCCGTTTTTGCCCCCATCTCGATGGCCATGTTGCAGCAGGTCATCCTTCCCGGCATGTCAAGGGCCTCTATCGTTGGCCCTGCAAACTCGATCGCCTTGTATGTCGCGCCATCCGCCCCGATATCAGCAGCAATGGAAAGGATCAGGTCCTTTGCTCCGACCCGGTGCCGGAACGTCCCGCTGACCTGTGCACGGATGCTCTCAGGGACCCTGAAGTAGAGCGCCCCGAACTTGAGCACAAATCCCATGTCGGTTGAACCAATGCCAGTGCCAAACGCCCCGGCTGCCCCGTACATGCAGGTGTGGGAGTCGGCACCGACGATGATCTCGCCGGGTGCGGCATGCCCCTTCTCCATGACGATCTGGTGGCAGACCCCTTCGCAGACATCATAATTATGGATATCCTGCTCGGCGGCAAATTTCCGCATGTACACGTGGTTCATTGCCGCCTCGATCGAGTCGGCCGGCACCTGGTGGTCAAAGAGCATGATGATGCGTTTTCTGTCGAAGACCTGTTTTCCACCCATCTCGTAGAATTTTTGGATGGCAAGCGGCCCGGTGATGTCGTGGATCATCGCACCGTCGACCGGCACCATTACGACACTTCCTGCCCTGATCTCCCGCCTGCATTTACTGGAGAAAATTTTTTCAGTGATCGTTGCTCCCATGCTCAATCGCAGTACTATGGGTGGTTTTGGATATTGTAGTTTTATGCGGGATACTGTGGCAGGCATCGGGCAACCGGATACCTTCCCCCCTGTTGTCAGAAGACGACAGAAACAGTTCCGGAATGAGGGGGAATACCGGAATACCTCCAAAAATTTTCGCACTCAAAGCAATCTTTAACCCGATTGCATGACAATACATTCCCGATAACCATGATGCGTAAAATTACCATCCTGTCTGCAGCCCTCCTCCTTGTTGCGATAGCGATCACCGGCAGTGCAGCTGCCGCACCCCTTGATTTTACCAGCGAACGGGTCATCCACGCGAGCGGGAGCGGAAATGTGATCGGGACTCCCGACCGGGCGCAGGTCTCGCTCGCGGTTGAGACGGAGAACATCGATGTAAAATCTGCCCAGCAGGAGAACGCTGCCCGCATGACGCAGGTGATCGATGCTCTCGTTGCATCGGGGATTCCCAAAGACGCTTTGAAAACGACAGGGTATAACATCTACCCGGTCTACGATGACATCAAACCGCTCGAAGGTGGAGCATCAGGCCAGAAGGTCCACTCGTACCGTGTGACAAATACCCTCACCGTTACCCTCCACGATGTGAGCAGGACCGGGGAGGTCATCGATATTGCCGTGGCAAACGGGATCAATTCGGCAAGCTCCATCCAGTTCATGCTCTCTGACGAACAGGCGCAGGTGCTGCGCACGGAGGCTTTGAAAAAGGCGGTCGCCCGCGCCCGTGCTGATGCAGATACGGTCGCTTCTGCACTTGGTGTCCGGATCACCGGCGTCAGGGATGTGGATATCAGCGGGGGTTACATGCCGGTGCTCTACGAGAATTACATGCTTGAGGGTGCTGCACCAAAAGCCGCAGCCACCCCCATCCAGCCGGGCGACGTGACGGTTACCGCCAGCATATCCGTCACCTACCTGATCCGGTGACCCCCGATCTCTTTTCACAATCTTTTTACCCAAGAAGCGTCTGATTATCTCATTAATTCATCGTGAAGGAGTCCGGATATACCGGCTGGAATACCAACCCATCAAAGCATCGAATATCCCGGAAATTGCGGATACAATAGGAATGATCGAAGCATGGAGCGCAATATCGGCTTTAAGGAGCGCAGGTACATTGAGGAACTGAGGATCCTCACCAAGTCCACGGCATTTGACTGTGTGATCGATGACCGGTTCGACCGGGTCATTTACGTGATCCGGCAGGGTGACATGGGGCTTGCGATCGGAAAGAAGGGCGAGAACATCAAACGGCTCCAGAACGTGCTGGGCAAAAGGATCGAGATGGTGGAATACGACGAGGATCCAAAGGCATTCATCACCAACATCTTCAAACCCGCGGAGGTGGTGGGGATCGAGGGCACCCAGGACAACAGCCCGGTGAACGTGCTGTTAAAAAAGAAGAGCGATCTCGGGATCGCGATCGGCAAGGGCGGGTGCAATATTGAAAAGGCACGGATCCTCTGCCGCAGGTTCTTCGGGTTCGATATGGGAGAGGTGCTTCTTGCACCGGTGGAACCATGAGAAAGACCATCGACCTGTCCGTCGTTGCCGAGATCTGGGACGTGATCACTGAGCGGGCAAAAAACCCGTCCGGGCATTCCTATACGAGCCGGCTCCTGACCGATGAAAAGGGGATCGACCGGGTCCTTGAAAAGGTTAGCGAGGAATCGACCGAGTTCATCCTCGCGGTGAAAAATGGCAGGCCAGAACGCACCACACAGGAGGCGGCTGACCTGCTCTTCCACCTGCTGGTCGCGCTCCGTGCGGCCGATGTAGACCTTCCAGATGTGCTGGAAGAACTCAGGCGCCGGAGAAAATAGGGATTCTTATTTTTGCAAAAACTCTGCAATATCTACCATCGGCGGCAGGTCGCTCTCCTGCTGTCCCCCGCTCTCGAGCACGCCCTCATCAACAGAGATGGGGGCATTCCCCCGCAGTGCGAGGGCAATCCCGTCACTCGGGCGGCAGTCCACACGGATCTCCTTATTCTCTGAAGAAAGGACCAGATGGGCGTAGTACACGCCGTCATGGATCGCATCGATCTGGAGTGAAGTAAGTGTTATGCCAAACTTTTCAAATGTCTCTAAAAAGAGGTCATGGGTGAACGGGCGCATGAGTACCTCTTTGTTTTTTGCGCTGTTGATGGAGACCGCCTCCAGGAGCCCGACAAAGATCGGCAGCACCCGTTTAACCCCGTCCGTAAGTATTACCACAGGTACGGTGCCCGAAGGGCTTACGACAACAAAGACTCCTTTGACGGAACAGGTGACGGTTGTCATGCGTGAGAGAGACATCTCCCTGCATCCAGATAAGGGTTCAGGTACAGGAAAGTTCAGCGGGAATGCGCTTCCCTTCTGACAATGATGAGACTTGAAAGGATCCCCAGAGCGATGTTGAAATAGTACAGGACGAGCCTCCAGATCACGACAAAAATGCCGACAATCGAAGCGGGAATGAAGAGGGCATACATTGACGTTGCACCAACCTCGGCGATCCCCGAACTTCCCGGGGTAAGCGGCATCATCATCAGGATTGCAAGGATCAGGTTGATCACGAAGGATTCAAAAAGCAGGGGGGGCTGGCCGAGACCGAGGAGTATCAGCGACGCAGTAACACATTCAGAAACCCAGTACAGGAGCGTGAACAGCATTCCCCAGAAAAGGCCTCCCTTCGCGGTTTTGACAAACCGTATCACCGCACCGTGGAAGTTGTCGATCTCCTTGTCGGCCCGTTCGTTCAGTTCCTCTACGGTTGAACTCTCCCATTTTTTCGTCAGGATGCGGACACAACGGTTCACCACTTTTTTTACCACGTCAGGTCTCTTTACGGCGAGGTAAAAGAGGAAAAGGCAGCCGGCAACAAAAATCCAGGTCACATAGACCATTACTTCCGAGATTTCACCCAGGCGCTTCCACTGTTCTGTCAGGACGAGCATGGAGAACGCAGCAAGACCTGCCAGCGCGATACCGTCAAGCACCCGTTCCATAATTACGACGGCAGTCGCGTCGCCAAGGGGGACATCTGCCTTATAGAGCTCGTGGATCCGGACCGGTTCACCGCCCGCCTGTGCGGGGGTGACTGCTGCAGCAAGCAGGTTGGCAAAGACAAGGTTTAAGCTGTAAAAGAACCCGATGCGGTACCCAAGCGAGCCGGACATCTTCTGGACGCGCAACGCCCAGAAGCACATCGTAAGAATATGGGTGAGGAACGCAAAAAGCAGAAAAACAGGGTTGACCTGCCTGAGATACTGGAGCGTATTTTCATTGATGGTCAGGTACAGGATGATGATCAGGACAAGGATGGAAAACCCGACCGAAATATAAAGCCAGTTCCGCTGGGACTTCTCCACCGATCTCACCCTCGTCTGAATGAAAAGTGACCTGCACTCTGCTTGGTTATCGTAAGAAGTTATGGGGCAAAGTATAAACCCTTTTTATTTTGTGCACCGGCAGCAGGAAAAAAGGGTGGGGATGAGTTAACGTTTCAAACGGTGAAGAGATCCCGTTCTGCCGTGATACGGAACAGTCCCGCCCGTACAGCCGCATCAAGCCACCCATGCCCGTAGCTGAAACAGGCAAGCGCAGTTTCTGCCTTCCCCTGCACCTGATATCTCGTTCCCTGCTCGGCATACACGGCGGTGATGAGGAGGACACGGTCTGCAGCACCATGCACCACGGTCCCCTGTTCCGGGGCGGGCACGACGACTGCCCGTGCAGTATCCAGCAGGCGTGCATACCGCACGCTTTTTTCCTGCAGCTGTCCGGAACACCATGCGGGCGCCCGTTCGGGCGGGGTGCCGAGGGGGCAGGCTCCCGGTGGGATCTTGAGATACCCGGAAACGGCACCGAAATGCAGCCACCCGAACCCGTACCAGAATGCAGCGAGCGCGTTCACCCAGTCACCCGAGGAAAGAAATTTTGTGCCGTCCCGCTGGTACGCGGTCACCATCCCGAGGATATCGGTTGCCGTGCCATGGAGCAGGGTTGTATCCGGTGCAGGGATCCGGGTGGAACCGGTGAGTTCTGAGAGCAGGCGCCCGCAGTCTGATACCATCATAGCCCGGCAAACATCTCCAGGTATTTTTTTTCCATATCGTGCAGCTCTGCCGGGACAACGAGGATGTGGAGCGGTGGCCCGAAGTCGGTTGCCCGGACGCGCTCCGCACTCCCTGCAACGACGACCGGGTGATCGGATCCTGCGCGGGCGATACCGACATAGAGCGGGATGGTGATACTTTTTTGTGCCGCGATATTCTCGATACGATCGATCGCTTCATTCACCGTCATGCACCGCTCATCCTGTATGTCGAGGTAGACGAGCGTGTGGAGGCGCAGAGCCAGATTTTCCAAAATCACGTCAACCGGTGTTTCGGGCAGCCAGTTCTTCTGCGGGAATGGCAGGGAGCAGGATTTGCCGAACCGGTAGTTCTGGAGTCCGGATATGCCGCAGACGGCGCTCGAGATGGAAGCACCGTGGATGACTGCGGTCCTGATGCCGCGTTCAGCAGCACGGATCCGCAGGTCAATGTGGGTAGTGGAGACCATGGGGTCGCCTGCAGTGAGAAATGCAACATTTGCGACTGAAGCCCGCTGCAGCAGTTCATCGGGGCGCTGTTCGACGTCCTCGCGCGTGAGCAGGCGGACAGGTTTGTTATAGTGCTTTTCGAGATCTTCTACCGATGACCCCGTCAGCCGCGAGGTATACCTTTCAAGGTAGATCGTATCTGCCCTTGCAATACAGATCCGCCCTTTCTCAGATATGTCCGTCTTATCGTAGAGACCGAGCCCGACAAATGTCAGCATACTGCATCCACCTCCCCCTGATCAGGACGAACCGATCCCGGTTCCGGCACAACGGCATCAGTACTTGGACTTCGAGATGAAGTCCACCAGCGATTCAAGGACGAACCGTACATCTGCTTTGCGGGTTGCCGAGATAAAGAAGACCGGCACATCCTTTGAGAGCTTCAACTGTTTGCGTATCTCGCTGGCACTCATGGTTCCCTCAAGGTCTGCCTTGTTGGCGGCAACCACCATGGGTAAATGTTTGTCTTTGATCAGCTGGACGTGGTGGAGGGCACGCTCGAGTGCCTGAGGGGTTGTCGCATCGATGAGGAGGACGGCACCTATTGCATGGTTGAGCAGGTTCGGGACGATGGGATCGAACCGCGTCTGTCCCGGTGTGCCATAGAGTGTTATATCAAAGTCCTTCCAGTGCAGCCAGCCGAAGTCCATGGCGACGGTTGTCGGGTCACCCGTCGTATCCCGACGATCGATTGATATGCCGAAATCCGACGCATTGGTGACAAACGTGGACTTCCCCGAATGTGCCGGCCCTGTGACAACGATCTTCGGGATGTACGGCACCACCTTTCCTTCCGTGATGATAAACGGCACAGAGCGTTTCGGCACCGGCCACCACGACGTATGCAGCAGGGTGAAGTAGTCAAAATGGGGCTGCGAGCGGAACGCGGAGCTGATGGAGATGATCAGGTCAAATGAATATTTTTTGATGAAGCGGTTGATCGAACGTTTCCCTTCAAGGTTTAAGTGTTCGACGATCGCGGTGGTCTTGCTTGTCGTCTTTGCAGAATTTGCTACCGAGAGAGCACCCTCGAGCCCCAGATCATCGTACAGCAGGTCAATGTAGAGGAAAACGACTTCAACGGCATGTTCATTGCAGACCTTTTCGATCAGTGCCTCCCATTTCTTCTTTATCTCTTTTGGTTTCTTGCTGCTTTTTTGTATCCGTTCACGGTCGGCAGCATCGATATAGACGACCTTATTGTTAAAAATATCAAGGGAACAGCCTCTTTTTTTTGCTGCATCATGTTTGAAAATGTCAAATGTTGTATGGGGCAGTACCACAAGACAGGAGAGCCCATCTCTCATTGCGGAAAAAAGGGTGGAGATCATGAAGAGCTGCCCGTCCACACCGGGTTCCATGCTGTAGAGGACCCAGCTCCCGTTCGGGACGCCCCCGCCCAGCATCTCGTCGATCCCGGAGATTCCCGTGGAGATCATGGGATGATCACCACCTGTCCTTTCTGTACAGAAAATTTTACCCAATCCGAGGACACGCCCTTCATCCCCTGGATGCGCATGTAGTGGGTGTTCTGCTCCACCTTGACCTCGATCACCCCGTTCATCAGCTGCTTGATGAGCGAGATCGTCTTGTCATCGAACGATTCCTTGTTCAACAGGTAGAACCCGACGCCGTCGATCTTCTTCAGTTTCGAGGTGAGTACATGGAGGAACTGGTACAGGACTTCCAGTTTCCGGTACATGAGGAGCGTGGATACGGAGTTGACGCAGAACCGGATTGGCGGGGGAAAGAGCCCGGACTCGCCGTCGGAAAACTCCCCGTCAAAGATCAGCTCGACCATCTTTGAGAACTTGATGCCGATCCCGGTCAGGTCCGTCGGGCTGGCAACAAACATGAGCCGGCTGGTATCGACGATTCCCGGCGTTGAGCTCTTGGTGATCGCATCGATTGTCCCGACATACCGCTTGTCCACGCCCATGATCTTGAAGGCGTCGATCACGCCTGCCGCCCGGTCGTTTGTCGAGAGTATGACCGCGTATTCCCCGGGCAGCGGTTTTGTAAAAAAGTAGGCGAGTTCTTCGGCAAAGCTCATCGGGGGTGCCAGCACGAGAAAATTCGAGCCCGCCTCAAACCCGCCGGATACCGGATCGATCTGCGCCAGTCCTGACTTGAAATTATACATCTATTGATCAGTCATTTCATCAGAAGATTTATAAGTGCTCCGATAAAAATACCAAGGCTGACTGAATAGACCGAGGCAAGCACCGTGATCCTTGCCCCGAGGTTCCGGTAGAGCACCGCGATCGTCGAGACACAGGGGATAAACAGGACGCTGATTACGGCAAAGGTGTAGAGCTGGACTGCGCTCATGATGGACCCGAGGTCTGCAGTCCCGCCGAGCACCGCCAGTGTTTCGAATGCAAGCTCCTTCCTGAAGATGCCGAACAGCAGCGCAGTGGACGCATACGGGGGCAGCCCGAGAAGCGACATGGTCAGGGGTGCGACCATGCCCTGCAGTGCATCGATGATCCCGGAATACTGGAGCAGCCCCAGTGCAATGCTGGTGACGATCAGCACCGGCATGGCGATGAACAGGAATTCCTTGATCCGGATCCATGCCTTGGTGAGGACGAGCGCGGGCTGGGGGCGCCGCAGCGGCGTCATCTCGACAATCATGCCGAATTGTTCGCCCGGCGTGATGCGCGAGAGAAGGATAGCAGAAACGATGATCAGGACAAAGATGATCAGGTAGATGGAGAACGCCCAGAGGAGCCCGACAAATGCTGCGACAATGCCTGCGATCACGACCGTGCGGGCAGAACAGGGGATCATCGTGATCAGGAACGCCGCGATCGTCTTTTCGCGCCGGGTCTTGAGGATCCGGATGCTCATGATGGCCGGCACGGTGCAGCCGAACCCGATGACCATCGGAATGATCGCCTCACCGTGCAGCCCGAGCCGGTGCATGGCACGGTCCGCGAGGAATGCCGCACGGGTCAGGTAACCCGTGTCCTCAAGGAAAGAGAGCGCAAGGTAGAAAATGAATACGAACGGGAACGCGATGCCAAAGCCTGCCTGCAGTGCGATCAGGAGTGATCCGCCGATCTGGGCAGGCAGTGGTGGCAGCCCCAGTGCGTTGAATGGACCGATCAGGGCGGTGGTAAAACCTGCAACGATAGCCCTCTCTAACCATGAGCCGATCAGAAAAACGGAGAGGAGCATAAAGACAAGGATTGCACAGAGAATGGGGATGCCGGGCATGGTGCGGGTGAGCAGGCGGTCCAGATCAAATGACGTCTTTCTCTCACTGATTGCCACCACCTCGGCAGCAAGCTGGCGGGAAAAGTTGTGCCGGTTGGTCGCGATGATCTGGTGCACCGACATCCGGTGGCGCTGTTCGATCTCCCGTGCGATCGATTCTGCGGAGTCACGGAGCAGGGGGTCCAGGCTCCCTCCCTGGAGCGCAAGAAGGTTCCTGTGCCGCGGTGTTGACAGTGTTTTTTCGAGGCTTGTCAGGGCGGCCTCGATATGGTGGTCGTAGGGTGTCTGCACATCAGGAGGGCGGGCTGCGCCAAGCGCTGCAGGCACGATACGGTCAATGTTTCTCCCCTCCCTTGCCGCAACTGCGATCACTTCGACGCCGAGCAGTTCCGAGAGCCGGCGGGTATCGATGGAGAGCCCCGACCTCTCCGCCTCGTCGATCTTGTTCACGACAACGAACATCGGCATTCGGTACTCTGCCACCTGAAGGAGGAGGTAGAGGTTCCGTTCAAGCCGTGTCGCATCGAGTACGGCGATGAGGGCGCCTGCTTCCCTCTCTTCAAGAAATGTGCGGACGAGAGCCTCCTCATCGGAGCTGCCGTCAAGGGAGTAGATGCCGGGCAGGTCGATGATCTCGAATTTCTCGTTCTTATAGCAGACGTTCCCCTTTTCCAGCGCCACCGCAGTGCCGGGATACCGGTTGATCTCCACCCCGAGGCCGGTGAGCTGGTTGAAGATCGTTGATTTTCCCACATTGGGGTTGCCGATCAGGGCGAATCTCATTGTTCCCGCTCCACACAGATTGAGGCGGCAACTTCAGGGCTGAGTGCCACATCGCACCCCTTCACCTGGACAACGAGGGCGTTGTTGGCAAGCTTGCGCTTGATCCTCACCCGTTCGCCCGGCACCACACCGAGGTCAAGGAGCCGGTTCGCCCGTTCCTTCCCAAGGATCCTGCTCACGATAAGGTCATCACCTTCGTTAAAATCGGTCAGTGCCGGTAACGGGCGTACAATTTCACCACCCTCTCCCTGCCCCCCGCGCCGGCGGTGGGGTGGTGATTGCATATAGGTACCAAGGCGGCTGATCGTTTCATCCGATACCGCGTGCTCCAGCAGGCAGGCCTCGTTTGACGCGGACGGGATGTCCATTCCCAGCATCTCGGAAAAAAAACACTGGAGGGTCTCGTGCTTTTTTACAACCCGCATGGCGAGTTCCTTCCCCTGAGGGGTCAGGGTTACTCCGCCGTCCCCGGCCAGAACGGCATCCCCTTTTTCTGCAAGAACCGTCAGGACAGACTGTATCTCCCCCTCTGTTTTTTTGAGCGCTGCTGCGATGTCGTGGATCGTGGGGGGGCGTCTGCCGTCCCGTGCCAGATTAAGAATCGCCTCGAGGAAATCCTCCCGCAATGAGGGGTCGATGATCATGTATTCCAATATTCTTTTCCCGATATGGTTATTAATGTGGGTGGATACGGATCACGATGGATCAATCAAGGCTATGTGGGGTGGCGGGCAATAGTATGCAGAAATGTTATACTGGCTCTATGAACAGATGCTCAAACGGAAGATTTCCGTCCTTCCGGCACATATCTGTTTCATGATCAGCGGGCGTGACATGGCAGAGGCCCCTGATAACCTCCTGCGCATCACCGGCTGGTGCAATGAGATCTCTTCCTCCATCGCAAAACAGGCACTGCCCGAACAGCAGACGATCACAGGGCTGACCTTTCACATAAGTTCACCGGCACCTGAACAGATGGAACGGTGCCTTCCTGCCATATATGCAATCGGGAATATCGCCCGCCTCACCCTCCACTACCGGGAAAAAGAAGAGGTGATCGGAGAAGGCCTCGGAGTCGTCGTGGCGATCGGCAAAAGCGGGCGGGAGGAGATCACCGCCTGTATCCGGAAAATGGCATTTGATAAAATTCCTGCGCAGCAGGTGGACGAACGGTTGCTGGAGTCCTACCTCACCTTCAAATACGTCCCTGATATCGTGGTCAAGAGCGGCGGGGACCACCTCACTGATTTTCTCATCTGGCAATCGGTGTACTCCGAGCTCTACTTTTCCGATGTGAACTGGACCTCGTTGCGCAAGGTGGATTTTCTGCGGATCCTGCGGGACTACCAGTCACGGGTGAGGCGGTTCGGGAAATAATTGTTATTTCATCGTTACATTGACCCAGCACGGGACATTATTCACGGTTGTTTCCTGGATCACGAACCGGTTTTTCAGTGCAACGGAAAACGACCGCCTGTCGGGAACCGGAGAGACGGAGTTCGCCCTGCACCACCGCACAAACCGCTGGTACATCTCATCTTTGGGAACAACGCCGCCCCCGCTGCTCTCTGCATCGGTGCGCACAACCTTCGTGCTCACGAACCGCCTGATTGCAGTTTCCCTCCCCTTCATTTTTGCCGGCTCTGCCTTTTCCCTTGTCCGGCTCCGCGGCAATGATACCGGTTGAGCGGGTTGTGGTGTGCGGTCAGGCTCCTTTATTTGCCCTGCTCCTGATACAACGGCGCTTTTCTGACGGGGGCGATGGGCGGTATCTTTTTTCTGCTGTAAAACCGTACCAGGCGTTGTGGGATCATCTGCGTTCAGCACCGGGCGCAGGGACCCGTTCTCCTGCCCCAGACCTCCGGTGGCACGGGCTGTTTTTTGCTCGGATGCAATGATGACCGGTTCTGCCGGTGCCTCCTCCGGGAGCTGCTGCTGGCGGTAATCGATACCCACCAGATCAGCAAGTGCCCGGTTGCATTCATGGCTGATATTGAGCCCCCGTTCATGGACATGTGCAAAAATATCGGCACGGATCAGAACTGATGTGTGCCGCCACTGGACGCCTTCGCCTTTTTTTGCGGTCATGATTCCCCTATCTTCTATTCTTTTGAGAAGGGATATAGAGCCAGCGGTGTGCGATGCGAACCTGAAGGATCGAACATGTCATTTACTGCTGTGCCTGCATCCGCTGGTCATAGACACGGATCGCCCGGAGAAGGTCGATTTTGCGAAAGAGTGGCCAGTAGGGGGCGCAGAAATAGACGGCGGATTCATGACCATTTGCGAGCCATGGCAGAAAATTTGAGGTGCGGTAATCATTTCCCGTGCGGATGATCAGGTCGACCGGCGGCAGCCCCTTCCCGCCGTGGAGGTGCGATTCGACCATCTCCACATCGATCGCATCCGGCGTGATTACACCATCCCGCACTGATGTGAGGATATCCCGGGCGGCAAGGACGATCTCATTTCTCCCGCCGTAGGCAAGGGCGATATTGAGGTAAAAGCCGGAGTACCTTCTGGTCGCTTCTTCTGCGCTGCTGATTGCATGGAGAAGATCCGCAGGAAGCAGGGAGCGATCGCCGATTATCTGGACCCGGATTTTGTACCGGTGCACGCGTTCATCAGTGAGGACCCGGATAAACTTCTCCTTGAAGAGTGCAAACAGGTGCCCCACCTCATCCTGGTCGCGCCGGAAGTTCTCGGTTGAGAACGTGTAGAGCGTGAGGTGATGGATCCCAAACTGATGCGCCCAGTCGAGCATCTCCTCAGTTTTCTGTGCCCCGGCGCGGTGCCCTTCGGAGGCATGTATGCCGGCCGCCCGGGCGAACCGCCGGTTTCCGTCCATGATGATCGCGATATGGCGCGGGATATGATGGACCTGCATCCGGAGGAAGCGCTCGTAGAGCGGTTCAAGGAGGCTTTCCTGGATCACAGGGGGGTCACCTCGACGACTATCCCTCCGTTCGGGTACCGCTCGACAATGTACTTTTTTCCCGGCAGGCTCTCTGCGAGATGGGCAAGGACCCACCATGCCATGTCAATATGGTCGACGTCGGCGGCAAAACTTTCTTCCCCGAATTCGTTGCGGCAGAGGTCTGTACATGCCGCCATGGTGCCGGCACATGGTTCAACCACCCCGTACACCACCGTGCCGTCATCCGTGATCTCATCGAACTGGCGCGCGGTATTCCGGGCAATGCGTTTCAGCCGCTCGCGCAGCTGCACCGAGTCCTTGAACGCCGACGAACACCAGTGGACCTTCTCATGGCGGCAGAGCTCGTCCGCCCATGCCCGTGCGCCCTTTACTGCATTGTGCACCCCGTCACAAAGCTCAAACCCCCTCCGCCTCATCTCATCGGCATTCGTCTCGCCCCATTCAAGTTCATTGATATTTAAAAAGTCAAGGTACTGGAGTGCCGGCACGAGGTGTTCAAGTCCGGGGAGTGCCGGCACTTCGATGCCGATCTCAAACCCGAGTTCCTTTGCACGCTGTGCCGAACGGATAAAATCTGAAGAGAGAATATCTTCCCAGCACTCGTGGGGGGGATGGAGCCGGATCTCATCGACAAGCCCCTGCAGCCTGATCAGTTCATCCTCTGATGGCGCTTGTGCCGTGTACAGGTGGATCTGGTGTCCTTTCCCGAAGTGGTCTTTTAACAACCGGCAGTATCCGGCAACCCGGTCGAGGCAGAGGAGGGGCTCCCCCCCCGTCACACCGGTGCCAAGGGCGCTCATCGCTTCTGCCTCCCCGATAATCCGGGCGGGATTATCAACCAGGTGCTCATTGGCATAGACCGCGTCTTTTCCCCTGCGTCCGGACGAGAGCGGGCAGTACCAGCACGAGCGGTGGCAGCGTCCCGTAACAAAGAGCACCATCTTTGCGCCCTGGTGGCAGAGAATGCAGCCTTTTGCAAGTGTCATAATCGTGAAATGGTATTTCTGTCTGTTGCCCGGAATATCTTATAATAATTGGGTAAAATTCGTGGTTTTAAGTTAATATACACTTACATTTCGTCATATGTGCCAAAGACCATTGTGCCATCGCGGATTTGATCCGGAGGTCATAAAAATCATTGATATTTTTCCAGCACACGTTCAATTTCCGCATTGAACAGGAAAAAATCCCCAATATTTTCTTTCAGCAAATGAAATAAAAAGAGTATCATCAATAATCCCGTACCGGTGAACAACGATATTCCTTACCCCTCTCATTTCATGTATCTTTTCCTGCATTACCGGACTGATAATCCCCTTGTCGACAAGATGCAGAAGGATGTCCTCATCTTCACCGGGAACTCCGAGCGCAAGATCGGTATTAAGGATGGCACAGATATCGAATACATCCTCAATAGCAAATTCAATCCGCTTGAATGGTGGCAGCCGGGAATGAAGGAGTATTATTTAAGCATCCTTAAGAAAAATGTGCATAATTTCTGACGAACAACATTTATATGAGGCATTACCAAACGAATCATTAGGAAATGGCAGAAAATTCTCGGATTTGTCACTCTCGTGAATCAGGACTGTCTGAAGTGGTCGGATTTGTGCTGATACTTGCAGTGATTGTTGCAGCAGCCTCGATCTACATGACATATGGCATCCCGGCACAGGGACGCGAGAAAGAGATCCTCCACATGAACGAGATACGCGACCAGTTCGTGGCGTATAAGATCGGGGTGGATGCGCTCTGGATCAACAATCAGGTCAATACTGCGATGAGTACGACGTTTACTCTCGGGACGCAGGGAGAGATGACCCGGGGGAGCATCTCTATTATCCCGATCATGAACCCTGTAGGTTCGAGCGGGACGCTCTCACTCAACCAGCGTCATGAGACGCTCACCATACAATCACGGGGACTGCTGGGGGATGGAACGATTATATCGAACCAGACGCTTGTGCCGGCATCCCTTACTTTTAATGCCACGCCAACGATGTTTCGGGTCAATATATCGGATACCATTACCTCTGCTTCTACACAAAAACGCTCGGTGCTTGTGCAGGAGGGGCAGAACTGGTCGGTGAACGTGACGGTGAACCCGAAAACAACCTATTATAATTATTCGGTAGGGTGCACATTGATCGCCTGCAATAATTTTGACGGCACTCGGTACGTCGGGACGGATATCACCATCGATGTGACCAAAACCGGTATCAAGACCCTGCAGGAGTTTACCGTGTACCAGAATATCCAGACCGGTACCAATTATTCTATTAACCTGCTCGATGATGCGTATGGGCTGAACAATTATCTGGCGGCCCGGCCGTACCCGCTGACAGTTACCTTCACCAAATTTGGCACACTTAATGGTTACGGCATCGTTTCATTTACTGATGAATTCGATCAGATTGTTACTGATCCTGAACTCACTCTCGGGGCACTCGAATACACTGCGAACAACAACTACTGGATCCCCCAGACGTATTATTACCAGAACGGGGGCGTGTTCCTCCAGCAGGATAACAGTACGTTCAAATTACCCCCCACCATCACCTTCTCCTACAACAAAAATACTGACGTCGTAGGAGTGAAAATCATCGAGCTGCCGTTCCTGCAGACCAGTACCGGGAACCTTGGCGGCAACAGTCCTGCGCAGGTCAGGACCCAGATGACCGATATCAACAGGCTTCCCTTTTCAGAGACCACCAATAATACCAAGTGGATCAACCTGACCATCAGGTCGAATGATAACAGGGCGCTGGCAGTATGGTACCGGTACTTCAACGATTCAATCAATCTCACTGCCGGCGTCCCGTATACCTATTACTCTGCAACCCTTTCAGATACCCTGGCACAACTGAACATCAAAGGCAGAGATAATACCAACACCCAGTATGATGTGCATGTCGAGGGACTGAGGGCAAACCTGAGTGCGACCATACAAGGCGGTTGAGTGTGAAACCTGATGATTGTGGGGAAACCGATCGACGCGCTGGTGCTGCCGGTGATGACACCGGCCATCAAATGGCTGTATCAGAGCTGATCGGGGCGATTGTACTCACTACCGTTCTCGTCGCCGGCGTGTCGATCGTCGGGGTTGTGCTCTGGTCCCAGCCACCGCCCCAGAAAATGCCCTCGTTCAGTGCGCTTGTCACCAACCAGAGCTGTTCAATATCCCTATACCATGATGGCGGGGATACCCTTCAGTGGCAGTCAATGCAGATTCTTGTTGACAGCGTAGACCGGACCGCGAATTTCACCATGAGAGGTAAACCGGGTGCGACAATATGGGAGACGGGAGATACGCTGGTCTATGCTCCGCCAGAGCCCTGTGCGTTACCGGGACGGGTGGATATCGTATACGACCATTCGTATGTCGTACTTTCTGCAGTCTTGAGATATTCACCGTTACCAACAGCCACAGCCACAACCACAACCACAACCACAACCACACCCGCGCCGGTAGCAGGCTTTTCGGGCACTCCCCTTTCCGGGACTGCACCGCTTTTAGTAACATTCACGGACTCATCGAGCAACACCCCGACTTCGTGGAAGTGGGAATACCGGAACGCCACCACAGGCTGGACGCAGTTCAACACCACACAGAACCCGACGTTCAGCTTCCCTGCGGGAACCTACAGTATCAATCTCACTGCCACCAATGCCGGGGGCAGCGGGAATTTAACCAGGAATGACTATTTCAGCGTAACTACACCCGCGCCGGTAGCAGGCTTTTCGGGCACTCCCCTTTCCGGGACTGCACCGCTTTTAGTAACATTCACGGACTCATCGAGCAACACCCCGACTTCGTGGAAGTGGGAATACCGGAA
>CAIULN010000080.1 GCA_903900025.1 uncultured Methanomicrobiales archaeon
AATTCACAAATTATACGCACACTTACTGAACTATTTAAGGAATTAGCGGTTACTAAACAAATTTCCGCATTGCCAGTATCAACGTCAGACACAAACACCGGTCACGCCGGTTCTCGTTGGGTCTCCATCAGTGTAAGATTGAAAATGTTACGTCGTGTTTTATTAGTTTAAACACGGGCTTATAGTGTAGGGTTTGAGGATATTTATACCTTGTTACCTGACACCACGTTCCATCGAAAGCCACAGCGGCATGATGCCGTGACTGTGGGTTCGTCATCTGAATGTGAGGAACACATAATAGAGCGCTCAAGGATTTAAACATTGCTCTCGTGGCGGCTACCGATTATACGTCAAAAGAAATACTCTCTCCAATATAATTCAGACAAATACTGCCGGAGAGCCGCCAGATTTGCCGGGGCATGGTTATTAAAAAGGCGCTTATTAAAAAAAATTCACAAGCATGCAGTTTCATTATACACCTCATGGATGCACAGGATGGTGGAAGATCTTTACAATAAAAAAAATTTCAAAAGGCCGGAACCCGATTATGGGAGGTCTTACTCACTCACCCGACAGATCTGCACATACACATCCCCGAAGAACTCTTCCTGCCGCATGGCACAGTGACCTTCAAGCGTCAGAAAGAGCAGCGGGATGTACACGTCGGGGATCGACCACCCGAGTTTCCCGCAGAGCTCGGTAAGGGTCATCTCCTCTTCACGGGTGAGGCACTTCAGACATTCCTCATATACCATGGTCGCTGAGTCCTGGTACACCTCGTCGTGGGCGATACCCACCACATCGTCCGCTTCGATAAGGAGCGCATCGCTCTCCGACATTCTGTGGCGGCGGCGCTCCTCTTTTTCGATGTTTTTTAACTCAATGATCAGCTCAAAGAGTGTGACAGGACTCCTTCGGAGATTTTTCCGGTCGAGCCTGCGCTGGATCTCGCGTTCGAGCCGCTCGATGGGCCCGAGCCTTCCTTCATACTCGAACTCCGAGTCAAGCGAAAGGTCAAAGTCATCCCCATACTCTCCCTCGTCATCAACCCCTTCATCCCCCTCCTGCACAGATGTGTCAGCAAGGTGCTCGGATTTCATCCGCAGAAGCGTCGCGGCATAGAACAGTGTCCGCCCCGACAGCTGGAGGTTCAGCTGCCGGCACCGCTCGAGTTCAGAGAGAAACCGGTCGGTGACCTCGATGATGTTGATATTCCAGGGGTCGATCTCGCCGCGTTCCGCCATGCCCACAAGGATCTCGACCGGATCTTCAACCACAGCCACGTCGGGTTGCCCGGGGCCTTCCGGAGCGGTTGGGGGGCTGCCACCAGCAGGTTGATTACCCAGTCCGGAAGGACCGGGCACAGCATCCTGCATATCACCGGGGGAATGCCATTCCCCGCCTCCCGTCTCCGGCACCGGCTCCTCACTCATTTGCTTTTACCCCGGTGACAAGCGTGCTCTTGTCGGGGCGCAGGGTTACGCCCATGATCCGCTGCGCCTCATCGATCATCGGTTTTCGCAGCGAGACAATCACGAACTGCGACGTGGCGGAAAGCTGCTTGATCATCTGGGCGATCCGATCCACGTTTGACCCGTCCAGCGACATGTCCACCTCGTCGAATGCATAAAAAGGGGCAGGGATGTGCTGCTGGATGGAGAAGATAAATGCAAGGGTGGTGAGCGATTTTTCGCCGCCCGAGAGCGATGAGAGGAGATGAACCGTCTTGTCCCGGGGCTGGACGGCAAACGTCAGTCCGCCGGAGAACGGGTCCTCCTCATTTTCGAGCACAAGGTGCCCGCTGCCGCTCGTGAGACCGGCGAAGATCTCACGGAAGTTGGCATCGATTGCCTTTAACGCGGTCGTGAATGCCTCGAACTTCATCTGTTCGAATTTCTGGATCCGTTCAAGGATGTTGGTCCGCTCACGCGAGAGCACGTCTTTCCTTTCGGTCCTCTCGTCGACCTGTTTCTGCACCTTCTCGTACTCCTCGATCGCGAGCATGTTGACCGCCCCGATCTTCCGGATCGCCCCGTCTGCCTCCGCGATCTTTCCCTCTATTTCTGAGAGCGTGAGATCGGTTTTGGCTTCACCGACCTGCTGGCGGAGCATCTCAACCTCAATACCCAGGTTCCGTGCACGCTCATCGATTGCATCCATCTGAACCTTGAGCCGTTCCTTTTCGGAGTCGAACTTCAGGAGTTTTTGCTCGGACTCTGATATATGCTGCGAGACTTCGCCGCGTTTTACCCGCAGGTCATCAAGCAGCCCGGAGAATTCTTTCTGGCGCTCCTCAAGCGCAGTGATATGCGTTTTGTGGGTGGCAATCTGTTCGTTCTGGGTGGCGATCTCGGTGTCGATCTGCCGGTTCCGCTCCTCCTGCCGGTTCCGCTCCTCGGTGAGTTCCCCGAGCCGGGAATTGAAGTGGGATCGCTCACGCGTGGCGTCGTTGATATCGGCATCCTTGTTCCGGAGGCGCCGGTCGGTCTCTTCAATTTCCCGCTTCTTCTTCTCCATCTGCTCGGTAAGTTGGGGGATGTTGGTGTCGTCAAGGCGTTTTTTGATCGCTTCAATGTCGGCATTAAGTGCATTGATCGCTTCGGTTGTCTTGTCCAGCTCAGATTCGAGCGAGGCAAGCTCGGCAGCGCCACCCTTCATCTCCCCCTGTTCGCGGGCGACTGCCCGCTCAATCGTCTGCTTTTCCACAGTGATTGCATCGAACCGGCGGGTAAACTCCTCGGTAAACATCCCGTACCGTGCGATTTTCTGTTCGATCTCACTGCGGGCAGACCGTTTTGCCTCCACGTCCTCGGTGAACCGTTTCACTGCCGCTTCAAGTGCCGATGCCTCGCTGACGAGTTCTGAAAGGTGGGACCGGGCGCGTACGATCTCGTCATCCACCGCAGCCCCAAACCCGTGGACAGGCTTCTTTCCGGCACCACCCGTCATGGCACCGCTCCTCTCAAGGAGTTCTCCCTCGAGGGTCACCATCCGGTACTTGCCGATCAGTTTGCGTGCCCGCTCGAGGGTATCAATAACCACTGTCCCCCCGAGGGCAACGGCAAACGCTTTGTCATATTTTGGCTCGTACTCGACAAGGTTCACGGCATACCCGATAACACCGGGCTCCTTTACCGGGGGGAGGGGCGGGGGTCTGAGTTTGTTGATCGGGAGGAATGTCACCCGCCCGAGTTTCTCGTCTTTTAAGTACTGGATTGCCCCGGCGGCAATAGTATCGGTATCGACGACCACGAAGTGGAGTTTATTCCCTGCGGCGATATTGAGGGCAGTTGCATATTCTGCCGGTGCCTTTCCCAGTGACGCGATCGTGCCGTGGACGCCCTCCATGCCGCAGACAGCTTCAATCGCCCTTCCGCCGGACTCCCCGCGTGCCTGCTGCGTCGCCTCGAGCCGGATTGCCTCCTGTTCAGCCTCCCTGATCTCCGCCCGGAGGCGCTCCAGCGTCGACCGCTTTGCAAAGAACGTACTCTCGATCTCGGAGAGTGTGCGGTCAAGTCCCTTTTTCTCTTCAAGAAGGTCGGAGACGCTCTTTTCTGAATCCGTACGCTGGGTCTTCTTTGCCCCGTACTCCTCGTCCAGCTGCCGCAGGAGGCCGGTCAGCCGTTC
>CAIULN010000081.1 GCA_903900025.1 uncultured Methanomicrobiales archaeon
CCGTGCGCCACGACATACAGCCCGAAGATCAGGATGAACGGATAAATTATATCCGCCGCTGTGCGGACGATCCTACTCATCCTCATGTTCCTCACCTGCCTGCATCTTCCGGAATATCAGCGCCACGCCAATAACAGCACAGAAGAGTACCGTCGATTCCCCAAGGGTATCAAATCCCCTGAAATCAAAGGTGACCGAGGTGCACTGGTTGTTTGTCCCGGTCTGTTCCTGCCCGAACCTCAGGAAATAATCATCCATGTCCGTCATTTTCGGGGCGCCGAAGGTCAGCGTCATTGCCACAACCCCGAGGAAGGCGGAGAGAACGAGAAGTGAGAGAACGAGAACAATCATCTTCTTCATGAACTCTCCCCCTCAAACCGCCCGGTCGCCCGGATCGCAATGATAAATATCGCAGTCGTCAGTCCTGCACCGATTGCCGCCTGGGATATCGCGACATCCGGTGCCTGGAGGATATAGAATTCCAGCGATATCAGGAAACTGAAGAGGCCCGCTGCAAGGGTTGCTGCCAGCAGGTCCCTGAAGTAATAGGTCAGGATTGCCGAGACGATCAGCCCGAGCAGTACCAGGATATGGGGAATTTGTTCGATCATAGTTTTGCCTCCGCCAGCCGGTCGACGACTGCAAGCATTGGCATAATTCCGCTCCTGTGGGCTGCACGAGCAAGCGCATGGGCGCTGACCGCATTGGTGAACGCAAGACACGCCATCGCAAGAAATGCATGGATGGCAAGGGTGAGGTACTGGCTGTCATTGACGGTGAAAAACAGGTACAGCCCGTACACGACAACGGTAAGGGAGGTGAAGATCGAGCCGAACGTCGTTGCCTTTGTTGTTGCATGCATACGGGTATACAGGTCAGGGAACCGCAGGAGCCCGACCACCCCCAGCGTGTTGAAGACCACACCGATGGTGAGGCAGATGTAAATGAGTATGTCAATTGCTGCCATCTCAGAGCTCGCCCCCGATATACTTTGCAATGTACAGCGTACTCACGAACGAGAGCAGCCCGTACACGATCGCAACATCAACGAAGATAATTTCCTTAAACACTACCCCGAGGAGGATCATCGACGCAATGACAAGGGTGTTCACCGTATCGAGCGCTATCGCACGGTCAGGGGCGGTCGGCCCGAGCACCAGCCTGACGGCAGCAAGTGCCATGAGAACCGTCAGGCAGAGCACCGCGAGGACCCAGGCATCGATCATTCGGCGATCCTCCGTATCCATGCGGGGAGGTTTGCAAGCCCGAAGAGCTCGGTGCTTTCAATGACCTCCCGTTTCTCGTCCCCCTCGCCGACATTGATATTGTGGATGAACAGGTCATTTGTTGCTTCGTCAATGCCGACCGAAAGGGTGCCCGGGGTCAGGGTGATCGAGTTTGCCAGCATGAAGATGCCCAGATCGGTCTTCAGCCCCGAATGCACCCGTATGATGCCGGGCCTGATCTTCATGGTGATCACCCGGTACGCGACATCGAGGTTTGCCTTTGTGAGCTCGACAAAGAAGGGCCCCGGAACATAGACCAGCAGCTGCAGCAACCGGCGCGGATCGAGCAGGCGGTAATTCTTCGATCTGCACAGGAAGTTTCGTGCAATCAGTCCGGTCAGGCATGCAAGCAGGACCCCCATGACAAGTTCAGATAACGACCAGAACCCGATAGTGCCTGAGCCGGCAGTCAGTATCAGGTACATCAGAAATGCCGCACCCGCAGTTACAAGAAACGCGATCACAGATTCACCTAACTACTGTCCCTTTCGTCGGAAAGAAATTTTTTTTGCCTTATGGGGCCAAAGGCGTTTCCTTGATTTCAGAATAATGTTGCCATCAGAATTGTTCAAGAACACGGCAATGCCACCATAATTCTAAATGATTTATCATGTTTAATATTAAAAAGTGTGTTTTTGTAACTGTCCAGATGCCATATTCTTTCAACTTGTGCAATCATAGGTTGTTTTAAAAAGGCTACCTTTCATGAAGATCGCGGTCTCTGGAAAAGGCGGTGCAGGTAAGACGTTCATTGCCGGTACGCTTGCTGCACTATTTGCCAGGAGCGGTCATCGGGTTATTGCCCTAGATACAGATCCTTCACCAAACCTCGCACAGACACTGGGGCTATCCTTTGATGAGGCTGCCCGGATTGTTCCCATCGCGGAGAATGAACAGTTGATCAGGCTGAAGACCGGTACGGAATTCTCCGGTGTGTTCCGGCTCACATTCACGGTTGATGATATCATTGACAACTATTCAGTTCCAACACCAGCCGGTCCCCACCTTATCGTGATGGGGACTGTGCGTTCGATGGGGGCCGGGTGCACATGCCCGGCAAACTCCGTGGTGAAAGCACTGCTCCGTCACCTTGTCGTTGAACGGGATGAGGTTGTGATCCTGGACATGGAAGCCGGGATCGAGCATCTCGGCCGGGGAACGGCAGAGCATGTTGATACGATGATTGTCCTGACCGATGCAAACAGGAAATCGCTGGAGATCGCGAGAACCATCTGTCGGCTCGCCGCTGAATCAAATATACAGCGTATTGGTCTTGTGGGTAACCGGATCACTGACTCACTACAGGAGAATGCAATCCGGCTCTTTGCCGAAAAGAACCAGCTCAACATCTTTACGATGATCCCTTATGACCCGCAGGTTGCCGATGCCGGAATTACCGGGGCAGAAGTTGATGAAAAAACCTCAATGGCACTTCCTGCAATCGGACAACTTGCAGAAATCCTGGCAAACAATGATGATGTTGTACCGTATGCACGTACTGGTAAGGAGACGACGAAGTTCTGATGAAAACATTTGTCACAATGGGGCGCGGGGGCACGGGAAAGACAAGTTTTGTCGCCCTGATGGCCAAATACCTGATCAAAAAAAAGGCAACACCTCTGCTTCTTGTTGATGCAGATCCTGACCAGAATCTTGCCGAAATGGTAGGTGTTGATCTTGAAGCAGCCGGTATAAAAACGATCGCTGAGCTGCTCTCTGATACGTTCATA
>CAIULN010000082.1 GCA_903900025.1 uncultured Methanomicrobiales archaeon
CTATCCCCACCGGTACTCCATCGAACTGATTGACGGGGCCCGGGGTTTACTGTAATTTTGTGCATTCGTAGTACGACTGCACATACGACAGTACCGGTTTATCATTCGTGCCCGGTGTCAGGACCGTGGAACGCTTCCTGCATTGTTTACACGTGGCATCCCGTGTATCTCTGTAATGATCTCTTGGCGTTTTGCTGATCATCGTATTCTCAGTATGGCAGACAGGACAGGTGAACCGGATAACATACCCGGTTCTCGTTCCCATAATCTCAGGTTTTAATGAGTGTTGTATCATTGTTTCGTTCTTTTGTATGGTTGTTCTCTTTAGACAGGATAAAAATGCAATCTGACTGTTTGATCGGTTCGTGCAGACAAAAATGGTTTTGTTTGGTATGTGGAAGGGCCGCCGGTATCGTTCCCTCTTGGCGGGGGCGGTCGTCTCCCCAAAACCGTTTATGGTTATTGTAGTATTGGCGGTCTGAGTGTATAGCATGAGGGGTTGATCCGGGTTTTTTTTGTAAAAGAAAGGTTCATTAAGGTACAATCAACTCTTCTTTATGCCATCAAAGAAAATGTGTCCGTTGAAGTTCGGGTCTGCGGTCAATACCGAGGGGATGCTTATTGAGATCCCGTGCATAGGAAAGGACTGTGCATGGTTTTTTGATAATTGCTGCGCAATACTGGTTATCGCACAAGGACCGGGTACAACCCAGAAGAAGAAAGGGCCAAAAGGAACAGCTGCTGACTGATTTTTAAACATGAAGCAGTCGTGTGGAATCAACCATGAATTACTGTCCCGTGTGTAAAAGGGAGTATAAGCAGATGAGCGTGAATAAAACCCGGCGGTGTCCGACCTGTGGCAGCATGCTTGTCAGGATATCTGATGACGAACTGGATCACATACGTCAGAAGAAGGATTAAAGAATTAAAATTTTTTAAATTCCTTGTTTTTTTCGTTAAATCAGGGAATATCGGGGTTGTTGGGATCTTCTCTAGAGATTAGATATCATTGGTTGATATGCACGACCTTTGCCGGCGGGAACCCGTTGAAGAACGTGGATGAGGCAATCGTGTACGCCCCCATATTTTCCGAATAGACCAGATCATTGATGTCAAGCTCGGGGAGCTCGGCAGAGAGCGTGATGGTATCAAAGGCATCACAGGTCGGCCCGAACACTGCCGAGATCTCCGTCTCGCCCTCCTTGAACGACAGGACCGGGTAATTGACATGGTCAAAGATCTGTCCTGAATACGTGTGGTAGACCCCGTCGTTGATGTAGTAACAGGGCTTCCCGTCGCGGACCGCCTTGCCGATCACTTTTGCCACCAGCGTACAGGTATTTGCCACGAGGAACCTTCCCGGTTCAGCGAGGATCTGCATGTCCGCAGGGAAGAGGCGTTTGATCTCGGTATTCAGTTTTCTGGCAAGTGTCCTGATAGACCTGATCCCGGGATGGTACTTCACCGGGAAACCCCCGCCGATATCAAGGATCCGGATCTTCCTGCCCGTCCGTGTCTCCACTTCGGTGATAATATTTGCCGAGAGCTGCAGCGCCTGCATATAATTTTCAAAATTCGTGCACTGGCTGCCCACGTGAAAGCTGAGGCCTTCCACAACAAGGCCCATCTCAAATGCCGCGATGATCAGGTCAACCGCTTCGCCCGGGTGGGCACCGAACTTTGAGGAGAGTTCCACCATGGACCCGGTGTTGGGGACCCTGATGCGCAGCACGAGACCCGCATGCGGTGCATACTCTTTGATCTTTTTCAGCTCGAAACTGTTGTCAAACGTGACCAGCGGTTTATAGTGGTCGAGGGCTTCCAGCGTCTCGATCGGCTTGATGGTATTTGCATAGATGATCTTGTCCCAGATCCAGTCCTGCCGCTCCGCATCCGGCATATCCCTGATATTTTCCCAGACGATCATGAATTCGGGCATGGACGCAACGTCAAAGCTGGAGCCCATGGAAAAAAGGGTCTTTACGATCTCCGGATCCGAGTTTGCCTTGACGGCAAAGTAGACCTGCACGTTGGGCAGGTGCTCTTTGAACTCCTGGTAATTTTTACGGATCTTCTCGTGGTCAATGACAAAGATGGGGGTCCCGTGCTTTCGCGCCAGGTCCTGCAGCAGTTCCTTTCGTGCCTGGTCTATGTGGGGGACCCCGTTGTCATGCCCGCTCCTTTTTTTCCCCTGTTTTGCTTCCTCTGCCACGTTTGCCATTACATGAGTGACTCATTGCACGAATAAGAAGTTTTTGAATTGCCAGGGGTCGGCCGGGTCAATATCGTTCTCCTTGCTCTCCCGGAAATAGACCGTCCTGTTCTTTAAGGGTGTCCAGTCTGACGGCCCGGAATAAAATTCCCCCAGGTACGGCCGTGCGATCCTCAGCACGAACTCGTGGGGCAGGTCATCGGGCAGGCAGAACCCGTATGTCGGGTGTCTGATCATCCACATCACGGCCGTGACAACCCCGAGCGCGACCTGGGCGGTTGTTGCGTTCTGCCCGGGCGCAAGCTTGCTCGACTCCTCGATGGTGAGCATGCTTCCCGTCCACCACGATTTGTACGGGTGGCCCATCAGGAGCGCCCCGAGCATGTCCGCCCCGCCGATGATCTCCCGGTCGTTCATGATCCGAACTTTCGGCTGCAGCTCGTAGTTCCTGCCCCGGAGCTCGTAGAGCGATGCGATCGTCCCGTCGCACGGCATGTACGCGTAGTGCATCGTCGGCCGGTAGACAACCTTTCCGTCCCTGACAACCGACCAGCGGTCGGAGATGCCAAACGCCTCCCCGTGCCGGATCACCATCCCGACGATCTCCTGCTGGGGCACCCAGGACCTGACCCAGGTATTCATCCCCATCTGGGCAAGCATGATCTGGTTCTTGGGCCCGACCGGGGGCACGTGGGCATTATAGGGCAGCTCCTTCTCGTGCGTCCCCCAGCCCATCTCTGAGGGAGCCGTACCCTCTTCCCGGAGCCCCTCGATGCTCCACGTCCCGACAAACTCGTCCACCTGTTTGGGGGCGCGGGAGACCTGGGTGTCGCGCTCCGAGCAGTGGATGACCTTTACCCCGGTCTCCATGGCGAGCTCGCCAAACGTCTGCTCCCGCACAAGCTGCTTCATCCGCTCCGGGTCGGGTGCGATCCCGTCTTCGAGCATCTTGTTCGCGATGTCGAGCAGCCCCTGCTTGGCAAAGTGCGAGATCAGGCCGGGGTTGGCGCCATGGTCGACAACACAGGTGGTCGCGTTCTTCCAGTCTTTTGTCAGTTCCCGGAGCTTCATCTGCCGGTGGTACAGGGACTTCTCGTACGGGCTTGCGGTGAACCGCTCTCCATAGGAGTTCCAGACCTCAACCGAGGTGTTCATGTACAGGACATGGTGGTCATGGCACCACTGCAGGATTGCACAGCAGTCGATGTTCCAGGCAAGGTCAATCAGCAGCCCGCCGGGCTCAAGGTAATCGGAGAGGATCTGGTTGAGGTTTTCGGGCGTAACTTTTCTCTCGAAAAACCGCATCCCCCGCGTTGTCCACGCCTTGAGCTCCTTTGCCTTGTCTTCGAAATCAATGATCGTGATGTTCTCGTACGGTATGTTCACGTGCTTTAGGAGGACAGGGAGCGTGCACCTTGCTACGGCGCCATACCCGATGATCAGGACCTTACTGGTAAATTCCACGCTGCGCCTCCATAGTACAATCCTTTACGCAGGATTTTATTTTCAATTTTGTTATTCTGCATTCCCAGCTGGCGATCACTATCCGGCCGGTATACAGGAGAGCAGGGCAGGGTTGGGACGGGCAGGTACCGGAGAAGAAACTATTTCTTGCACGAAAAAATAACGTTAGAAAACCAGTGCATAGCAGGGGGAGTGGTTGATATGGCAGATGCAGTCATCACGGAATATGCAGGGACCAAAAAGGGAGCGATCATCAGGTTCTACCAGTACGGCAGCGGCGGGGTGCGGGTACTGGATTTCGGAAAAAACCTCCGACGGCTCTATCTCTTCGATCCTTCTTTGGACATGATGACGGAGCGCGACCCTGCCCGCCAGGAAAAGATCCTCCGGCGTTTTATGTTCGACCGGTATGGGATGCTGGAAGAAACGTTTGCGTTCGGGCAGCCGCCGCGGACATTCCGGTACGAGAATGGCGGGCGGCAGGTTGCCGTCCGGGAAGGCGGGCAGTACGGGGCAGTCGGCAAGACGTTTGCCTTCGAGGAGAACGGCATTTCAGAGACCGCGTGGGGGCGCCATGGCGAGGTCGAGCGGGTTTATATATTCGAAGATGACCGCGACACCCTCACGGAACGGAGCGGCGGGTGGTTCGGGACGGTGGACCGGACATTTGTGTTTGAGGGAATCGATGCGTCGGTCTTCCGTGAGCCGGAAGCTTTTTTGCAGTTCCTGATGTTCACCGAATCGCGTGAAGGGGAGGCGGATGCGGCATCCCAGCGAATTCCTGCTGACACCGGCCGCAGGGCAGGGCCTGCCCTGATGGCCAAAAACAGGTTTGCATTTACCGGACAACGATCTGCCCCGGCCGATGACCGTCCTGACAGGGAAGGAGACAGCCGGATCGATTTCATCCCGGATGGAGACTCGTCCCGGAAGGATACTCCCCGGGAAGAAAACCGGCCAAAAAAGAGCAGCGAGATCTCCTATGCCGAACGACGGGGAGAGCGGAAATCTTAAAAAAATATCCCCGGCAACGGGAACCACCTCCATTTTTCCTCTCCTGAAAGGCCCCTGTACCTTTGTGATTAGAGCCGCTTGGCAATATCCCCCACCCATAAAAAAGCGGTTACTTATTTCATAACCGGTCAATACTACTATGGTGATCCCTTGTCAAAACGGGCTGTTGATGTGGTTTTTGCCGCGATGTATACGCTGACCGATCTCCGGGTCCTGCTGCGGGAGACTGCCCCCCTGCACGAACTGGATGCGGAACAGAAGGCACAGGCGCAGCGGCTCCTTGAAAACCTCGAGAGGCAGGTCGGCTCTCTGAAACAGGAGATGCTGAAATGAGGTGCGGTGCCGGCATCGATGCCCGCATGGTCGACGAGCTTGCCATCAATATCGACCCCATCCAGGCAGGAGGGAGGCTGACTGCCGATGCGATGAAGGCGGTGATCGCGTATGGCGACGGGTACTCGGTCTGCGACAACTGCCGCAAGCCAAACCGGCTCGATTACATCACAAAACCACCGATCGCACAGTTCCATAAAGACCTCGCTTCATGGCTGAACATGGATACTGCCCGTGTCATTCCCGGGGCACGCCGCGGTTTCCAGGCGGTTGCCCATACGTATGTAAAACCTGGCAACCCGGTGCTGCTGACCTCGCTTTCCCATTACACGGAATTTCTTGCAATCGAAGAGGCCGGCGGGGTTGCCTGCGAGATCCCTGCAGATGGGCATCTGATCGTGACGGCAGATGCCACGGCGGCAAAGATCGAAGAGGTAAAGAAGGATTTTGGCAGGGCCCCCGCCCTTGCCTTCATCGACCATGTTGATTACCAGTACGGCAACGTCCATGACGTGCAGGCAATAGCAAAGGTGGCGCACCAGTACGACATTCCGGTGCTCTGCAACGGTGCATACACGGTCGGCATCATGCCCGTTGACGGGAAAAACCTCGGTGCTGATTTTGTTGTCGGTTCGGGGCACAAGAGCATGGCGGCACCCGCTCCTTCCGGGGTGCTCGCGGCAACTGCCGAACAGGCAAAGGACGTGTTCCGCACCACTGCGATCACCGGCGACGTGACGGGAAGGAAATTCGGGATCAAGGAACCCGAGATGATGGGCTGCACGCTCATGGGTGTAACGCTGGTGGGCATGATGGCGTCGTTCCCGCACGTCAAAGAGCGGGTGAAGCATTTCGACCGCGAGCTTGCGAATACCCGGATCGTGGTTGACGCGCTCCTCTCCATTCAGGGCACAAACGTGCTTTCAGAATACCCCCGGAAGCACACCCTCACGCGTATCGATACCACCGCTTCGTTTGACACGGTCGCGCAATCGCACAAAAAGCGAGGGTTCTTCTTTTCAGGCGCACTCAGTGAGAAGGGGGTTTTTGGAATTATCCCCGGGGCAACCCGCGTCTGGAAGTTCAATACCTACGGGATATCAAAAGTCCAGGCGCAGTACCTTGCACAGGTGTTTGCAGATATTGCGCGGGAAAACGGGTTAAAAACCGGTTCATAGGTTACCTCTCTTTTTTTTTACGCGTTATCTGCCGGTGATTTCACTGAATTTATCATCATGCAGGGTCATAGGATTCGTTGAGGGATGCATCAGCGCAGGGGCATCGCATTCCGGGACTTTGTGGAACAATGTTTGAGAAGTATGACCTGAAGAGATCGGTCGATGACCGGGCATTCAAAAAGGCAATCGAGCCCCTCCAGCAGCAGCTTGGTGTACTGCAGCGCTCCCTGCGCGACCACAAAATCCCGGTTATCATCGTCGTTGAAGGCTGGAACGCCTCCGGGATCACGATGGTCATCAACGAACTCATCCAGTTCCTCGACCCCCGCGGTTTTTCCATGCACTCGGTCGGCTCTCCGACCGATGAGGAACGGGCACGCCCGCTCCTGTGGAGGTTCTGGGTAAAGACACCCCAAAAAGGGCGCATGGCAATCTTTGCGCGGAGCTGGTACAGCCGTTCCCTTGCTGAGTATATCGCGGGAATCGAATGGAAGAGATCGATCCGGCACTCCATCTCCTCCATCAACAGTTTCGAACGGCAGCTCGCCGATGACGGCGCGGTCATCCTCAAGTTCTTCCTGCATATCAGCAAGGAGGAACAGAAAAAACGGCTCAATGAACGCGAGAACAACCCCCTCACCTCGTGGATGATCACCAAGGGGGACTGGGACTTCCACCGCCAGTACGACAGCTACCTCCCCATCATTGAGCAGTTTATTGAGGGGACAGACAACGCGTCTGCCCCGTGGACGGTGGTGGAAGCAACCGATGAGAACCACACGGTCCAAAAAGTCTATTCAACCGTGGTAAAAGCACTGGAGAAGCGGATTGCCTACGCGGATTCACATGGAAAAAATGCGAGAAAGAACGAGATCATCAAGCCAAAGAAGATCGAGGTGAAGCGGGCTTCAACAGCGCCGGAGACCTTGACACGGGATGAGTACCAGAAGGAGCTGCTCGAATACGAGGACCGGATCCGGGATATCCACTACCTGCTGTACAAACGCAAACTCCCCCTCATCATCGTTTACGAGGGCTGGGATGCGGCCGGCAAAGGGGGCAACATCATGCGCCTTGTGCGGCACATGAACCCCCGCGGGTACGATGTCGTTCCCGCCGGGCGTCCCGACCAGACCGAAGCCGACCACCACTACCTCTGGCGCTTTTACCAGCATTTCCCGAAAACAGGGCATGTGACCATCTTTGACCGGAGCTGGTACGGCCGGGTGCTCGTTGAACGTATCGAAGGTTTCTGCAAGGAAGACGAGTGGAAGCGGGCATACAACGAGATCAACGAGATGGAGCAGGCCTATATCGAGAGCGGGGGGGGACTTGTCAAGTTCTGGCTTGAGATTTCCAAGGACGAGCAGCTCAGGCGGTTCAACCAGAGGCAGAATGACCCGCTCAAGCAGTGGAAGATCACCGATGAGGACTGGAGGAACCGGAAGAAATGGGAGGAGTATGAGGAGGCGCTGGACGAGATGCTGGGGCGCACCAGCACGCCGCATGCCCCGTGGACGGTCATCGAATCCGATGATAAGTGGTTTGCCCGCATAAAGACGTTAAAGACGGTCACCGAGTACTGCGAGACGATGTTTTGGTAAGGTTTCATGGCCCCCTATGGCAGACCGGTCATCGCTGTACGGGGGGATTTGTAAACGTTTCGCATCATCACCCCCTCTGCGCAGGTGTTCTGTTCATCTTCTTTGCTCCCAAAACGCGTGGCAGGGTGACCGGATCAGTCGCATACGTTCCCATCGTATCAAAAATTGTAAAAAATTCTTCCGGGGCGTAGTAAATAAAAAGGTTAATTCGTCGGTTTTATCATTTCAAAATGTGAATGAATAGTAGGGATGCATGGTAGCATGACCGAGATTGAAGACTGCATCAAAAAGGGCAATGAATTATTTGAAAATAACCGGTTTCTTGAATTTATCTCTTTTTGCAAAAAAATAACAAAAAAGGATATCCCGGACAAGAAAAAGGCAGAAATATGGCACAAAATTTCAATCGCGTTTCATCTCTCAGGAAGCTATTCCAATGCAGTCAGTGCGATCAATAAAGCTCTGTCGTTGAATCCGGACAATCCGGTATACTGGATCCACAAAGGCGATGTGCTGCAGTCAGAAAAATGCCATCGCTTTGATGACGCGATTAAATCGTATAAAACAGCGGTCCGGTTACGCCCGGATGACCCCGACACCCTGATGAAACTGGGATTATTGTACGAGAGCAGGAATAATCACCAGAAAGCGATTGAGACCTACAATAAAGCCCTTGAACTGAATCCGGACAACCCAAAAATCTGGTACAACATGGGTTTTTCCCAAAATTCCATCCTGTACAGAAAAGAGAGAGAGAGGAAATTATTAAAATTAACCGGCGATATCTCCAGTGAGATCCAGTTCCTGAATGAGATTCTCACGACATTTAACAAAGTACTGGAGCTCGATCCCCATAATTCCGATGCCCTGTATTCCATAGGGGTCCTCTATACCAGAATGAAGAGGTATTCGGATGCACTGCAATATTTTGATCAGGCATTGAAATATTATTCAAAAGAGGACGAGAAACCAGCACAGATCTGGTACTCGAAAGCCGAGGTGCTTGATAAAGTCGGGAAAAAGGACGAAGCATCAGAATTGTATGAAAAATATGAGATGGAACTCAAAAAGGATTTTGAAGAGTTTTTCAGGCACCACCGTTTTGGCTATCGCGCATAATTTTTTCTCCTGACCGGGCGGGAGCGCTTTTTTGATTTTTTGTCCGGGTGCCGTCCCGTCCACCGGCTCGGTCGTGCCCTTCGCTTCGTTGCAGCAAAAAAAATTCCTGTATCAAAAAAAAAAAGATTGCCACGGTTGCGGGACTTTAATCCCTGACGGGTTCCATCAGGAAATCCCCGGTGCAGCCCGGCATCCCGTGCGCAGCGGACTGCAGACCGGTACTCCTCACGCGCGACCATGCGTTTCTGGTCATGGTATGCCGGGCCCTGCATCCCCCCGTTATTCCTGCAGCTCATGGTAAAAGATCATCATTCAAAAACCCTGATCATGGGTGGGTTACCATAGGACCGGATGGAAAACTTTAACAAATCTGAAGGTTAAAAAAAGTGAGGGACATGGATCAAAAAGAGAGAATCTTATTGACATGCGGGTTTCTCCTGCTCTTATTCCTGACCATCATCCTCACCCTGTTTGGCGCGTATAAGATTGTTGTTGTCTACCATGATCTGGCGTATGTGACCCTCTCGATCCTCACAGCTCTGGGCATCACCGCAATCGGGTATTTCCTCATCCTGCAGGTACATATTGAACAGGCCGGCGGGACGCCGTTTTAAAAAAAGGCTGCTGTTCTGACCGGCTGGTTCATTCAACCCTGCCTTTGTTCATTAAAAAGTGCTTGATTTTTTTTTATACATGAACGGGATACAGGATGCCGGAGTCCTGCTGTTTTTTCATTCAGACAGGAAAACCGCGGTGCAACCCCGCGTCTTTCGCACATTGGATGGCAGACCGGTATTCCTCACGCATGACCGGGCGTTTCAGGTCATGGTATGCCGGGTCCTGTTCTGCGACCTGCACCGCGTGCCACGCGGGGCGGTACTGCGCCATGATGTTGACGTAGGAGTCCTTTGATATCTCGCCTGCAATGAACCGCATCACCGTTTCGCTGCCTGCGAGATTACCGGGCAGGACAAGGTGGCGGATGATCAGGCCACGGACGGCAATCCCCTGATCAACAACGAGATCCCCCACCTGCCGGTGCATCTCCCTGAGTGCCGCCTTCATGGATTCGACATAATGCGGGGCGTGCGAGAGGGCGAGCGCAACCTCCTCCCGCCCGTATTTTGCATCCGGCATGTAGATGTCGACGATCCCGTCAAGGATCCGCAGGGTTTCCACCGCATCGTACCCGCCGGAGTTGTAGACAAGGGGGATGCAAAGCCCACCTGCTGCAGCGATGCGAAGGCTCTCAAGGAGCTGGGGGACAACGTGCGAGGGCGTGACGATGTTGATATTATGGCAGCCCTGCCGCTGCAACGAGAGCATCATCTCTGCAAGATCCTCTGCACAGACTTCTTTTCCGTCCCTGCACTGGCTGATCTCATAGTTCTGGCAGAATTCGCAGGCAAGGTTGCAGTGCGACATGAAGATCGTGCCCGACCCGTTGCGCCCGACCAGCTCCGGTTCCTCGCCGAAATGGGGCCCGTGGCTGGAGACCTGTGCGAGCGCGCCCGTCCTGCAGAAGCCCGTTTCACCGCTGGTGCGGTTCACATGGCATGCCCGGGGGCATACGGTACAGTCTTTGAGGAGGGCGGCGGCCCCTGCTATGCGGTCGTCAAGCTCGCCGGTTGCCAGTAATTCAAGATAACCCGGCCGGGTTCCGGTGGCAGGCACAAAGGACTCCTCCATGGAATACAAAAAAATACGGGTGCAATGTGCTCCGTCATGAACGGGGTGTCATGGCCTCTTCTCCCTGCTGACAATGCATCCGTCCTTTGCAAGGATGATGACCGGTTCTTCAATGGCCGTGCTGACAATGCTCCTGATATCAAGCTGCTCCTCACACTCCCGTATCTGTTCCAGCTTTGCGGCGGTTGTCGGCACCCTCGGGACCGCCCGGCACGCAAGGTCTTTTGGATGCGCTTCAAATGTCCCGATGGCGCGGGCGATATCCACCGTTTCCCGCTTGTCATTCGTGATCAGGGGGCGCAGCACCGGCACGTCTGCTACCTGTGCAATCACCGCAACATTGGAAAGTGTCTGGGAGGCGACCTGCCCCAGGCTGTCCCCGGTCACAAGGGCAAGCGCATGCTGGCGCGGTACGAGCGCACTGCCAGCCCGCATCATGAACCGCTTGCAGATGACGCAGCGGTTCCGTGGCGGGATCCGGTGCTCCTCCATCGCATTATATAGCGGTTCGCTGTCGATCACCAGCATCGGGAGGACAAAACCCCGGCACCAGAGCGAGAGCCGGCGGTGGTTCTCGATCGCGGCATCCTTCACGTCCGGGCCCGCAAAGCGCCCCCCGTCCATGTGCAGGTGCGTCACCTCGCACCCCCTCTTCATCATGAGCCACGAGGCAACCGGCGAATCAATGCCCGATGAGAGCAGGACGCAGACCCTCCCCTGCGTGCCGAGCGGAAGCCCCCCGGGCGCATCGATCCGGTGGTCATACACAAAGCCGCCGAACTCCCGCGCCTCGACAAAGATCTCGTAATCGGGATGATCGAGATCAACGGTCACATCCGGCATCTGGTCCGCAACCGCCTGACCGATCACCTCTCCCATCTGCTGGCTGGTGTACCTCTCGACACCCTGCCGTTTTGCCCGGATCGCAAACCTCATGCCGGGTTTCAGGTTTCCTTTCGCAGTCTGAACCGCCGCAAAACAGAGATCATCCATGGCACTCGAAGTCCGGGTACAGACACTCACGTCGACGACCCCGAACACCCTCGACACAACCTCCGCGATGCGTCCGGGTTCATCGCCTTCGATCAGCATGCGCCCGCGGAAAAGTTCGAACCTGTGCAAAAGCCCCTCGGAATCCAGCGCCTTTTTTATATTGCGCATCAGCAGGCCGATGAAATGGCGCTTGACCGGCTCGCTTTTTAAGAACAGCTCGCCATACCGCACCATCACCCACTTCACGCGTCAGCACCCCATACTATTCGTCACCACATCATTGAGCGTTGTTTCACATAACACTTGGCTGGTTCTGGCGCTTCAATCAGGTACCTGGCATCTGAAGGGTCCGGCGATGCCATCGCCCGAGAGCGAAAATGCTTTAATCAAAACAGGGGAACATGTGTACTGAAATGGCAAAATTGGAAAAAAAACAGGCGACTGAATCCGGACCGCTTAAACTCTTCTATATTTTTTACAACCAGGAACGGTGGGACAACTGGGTAAAAACCCTCAAAGAATCAAGTTTTGAGGCCGATCCCGGAAGTGAGGAGATGATAGAAGGCTTCCGGGTACTGGACAGTTTTTCGGTCGATGTCACGCTTGAAGTCCTCAAGATCATCAGGTTATGCCAGAACAAGCGGTTCTCAAAGGAAGAGTCACTCTCAAAGCTCGGGCAGGTTGAACTGATCGTGATGTCATCCGCGCCTGACGCAGATCTTGTGGAGGTTATCGAGATCCTCCAGCTGCCAAAGCTCGTCCTCTTTGCTTCCTGCCGGAAATACCTTTCTGGCACATTTGAGAAAGATATCAAGTCGCTTGTTAAAAAGGGCAGAGACCTGATCGAAAACAACATGGAACAGGCGCTTGATGCTGCTGCCCAGATCGGCGCGAGCGTGATCGACGGGGCCGCGTGCTGCGGGAAATATGTAAAAGACGACATCGAGCACCCCACCCTGTTTGATGAGTGGCTGATCGAGTGTGAGCGGATGAGCGAGGCAATCGCATCGCTCAAGAACTTTGACGAGTCTGTCGGAGACGAGGATTGATCGCCGACAGGGCACGGTTCCGCATCGCAAAACGCATTGAACGGCTTGCGGGCTACCGGCTGCCCGATCGCGCATTCAACGGGACGATGCTCGAAGCGCTCTCTTCAGGCATCAACTTCGACGAATTTGATTTTGCGGTACGGGAACAGCTCCTCGCATTTTTTAACGATTTTCTGCGCTGCACATGCAGGGATTCCCCCCTCTGCGGCTGCCCTGAAAAGAAGTTTGTGCAGAAGGTGCTGGAGCTGCGGGAGAACGGGCTTGACCACCGGCAGATCGCTGCATTCCTGTCAGACGAGTATGGCATCGAGGTATTCCCCACGGACATACTCTCGTTTCTGGAAGACTCCGTGCATGTCCTTGAAGCGATCTCAGACATCGCGCGGCTGAAAGGACGGCAGGAACTCGCAAAAAAAACCGACGACCACATCAGGCTGATCGAACGGTGACCGGCATGGTACCCTCCCCTTCACCGGCACCTGTCCTCCAGTGCCAGCCGCCTCCTGTCATGCCGCCACGGAATTTATTATCAGGCGTGTGAAAGATCATACATACGACATTGGTGGTACGGGCTTTTGTTATGTCCTGTGAAAGGGATAATTGGGAGAGACCACAATTTCCGGCATACGGTGCCGGTGACAATGAAAAAAATGTTGCGGCGATGATTGACTGATGGCCTGGGAAAGTATTCCTGTTGTCCTGCTGCTGGTCATATCCTGCGGCATGACATCGCTCTTTTCCCTGATCTTCTGGAAAAACAAGGCATTCACCACCGGTTCAGTCCCGCTCATCATCATCATGGCTGCAGCGGCAGTCTGGTCACTGAGTGCCGCCGTCGGGTTCGGGAGTTATAACCCGTTCCTCATGGTCCTGGCCAGGGTTGTTGAAAATGCCGCGATCGCCGTCATTCCCGTGGCATTCATCCAGTTTTCCCTGCAGTATACCGAAAAGACACCGCGGTATGGGACGATCATCTGGGGGATCCTGCTCATCATTCCGATCCTCATTGCGGTGCTGCTCATCGCAAATATGGTGCTGCCCCTTGTCATAACGGGCACGCCTCCCCAGCCGGGCCTCTCCTCGCCGTACGGTGCTGCCCCCGGGGTCGTATTCTGGATCTTCTTTGTCTACGGTGCATTCCTGATCCTGACCGGATGTGCAATCATCCTTCAGCATTTTCAGTCCGCATCGGGCGTATTCCGCGGGCAGCTCGCATGCATCCTGATCGCGACAATCCCCCCCCTGCTCACCTATACCGGCTTTGTATTCCAGATCAGCCCGTTTAACACCCTCGACCTTACCCCGATCATTTTTATCGGGTCGGTCGTTGCCCTTGCCGCCGGGATCGAGCGCTTTGGCCTGTTTGACCTTATGGCGGTCGAGTGCGGCGCTGCCCTCCAGGAGATCCCGACCGGCATCGTGCTGCTCGACCGGAAAGGCCGTATTGTCGAGATTAACCGGGCTGCATGCCGGTTTCTTGAGACATCCGACCGGGATATCATGGGTTCTTCCATAAAAGACATCCTGCCCCCCCATGAGATCCCTGACCGGAAGCAACCGGGGATCCGGAATGAGATCCGTCAGACCCTCAAGAGGGAAGGGGACGGGAAGGTCCAGTATATCGATCTCCACTGCATCCCCCTCACCATGACCACAGGGAACCACGAAGGCTATGTCATTCTCCTCAATGACATTACCGACCAGCACCTGACGGATCAGTCGCTTGCCATGGCACGCAAAAAGATCAACCTGCTGACCGGGATCACCCGCCATGACATCCTCAACCAGCTTACCATCATGATGATGCACAACGAACTGCTCAGGGATGCGATCAAGGACCCGGTATTTTTAAAATCATTCCATGAACAGGAAAAAGCTGCAGCAACCATCCAGCGGCAGATCGCCTTTACAAAAGATTACGAGAAACTGGGGGAGAACCTGCCGCAGTGGCTGGACATTTTGACCATATTCTCAAAATACAAGGAGGACCTCGGGCACGATTACATCCGTTATGACATCCAGGTCGGGGGGCTGGAGGTCTTTGCCGACCCGCTCATACACCGGGTCTTTTCCAACCTGCTGGAAAACTCGCTGCGTTTTGGCGAGAAGGTAACCTCGATCAGGCTCTACCTTGAGCGGCACCCCGGCGGGCTGACGATCTTTTACCGGGACAACGGCGTTGGCATCAGCAAAGAGGACAAGGAGAGGATCTTCCGGCGGGGTTCGGGCAGGCGGAGCGGCTTTGGGCTGTTCTTCTCCCGCGAGATCCTCAGCCTTACCGGGATCACTATCAAAGAGACCGGGGAACCGGGGGGCGGGGCGCGGTTCGAGATCGGCGTCCCGTGGGGCATGTTCCGGTTCCATAAAGAGCACGGGGCTGACGCGGGCAAAGAACAGAAATAGCCCGGTCCGGACCCCAGATGACCGGGTCACCGGCGGTTCATAATCCTGATCGATGTGTGCAAGTCCAGACCGGCCGCTGGTCAGCAGGAGGCAGAACGGGTCTGCCCGGCTGCACACCAGGCAGACCGCGGCGGAATACCTGCAGAAGCGCTCGAAGAGATCGGTGTCCCTGAATCGCAAAAGGTCGGGCGGGAGAAGATATTCCTCCATCCCGCACTCCTGAAACTGCCTGCGGAGCCAAAATGATATGTCGAAAATTTCAGGTTTTTTTTATATACGTCCGGGCGAAGTGTCGATGAGATCGACAGATCCGGTCTTCCGGCAATTCCTTTTTTATTCCAATTCTAAAAAACCCGCCACCAATCCCGACGTACCCCCCGTTTTTCCCAGATGGTGAACGACAGTACAGAGACAAAAAAAGGAGATCGTATCAATGGTCTGGGTGGCATATAAAACAGGACTGGACGATTCCGGCTTGTGTGTCCGGATGCGGGGGGTGGGATTTGAACCCACGGACTCCTGCGAGACCGGATCTTAAGTCCGGCGCCTTTGGCCAGGCTTAGCTACCCCCGCGTTGCCCCGGAGAAGATCATGCCTTTTTATGCTTCCCATGACGGGGCGTGTCATGGAACGCACTATAGTAATTGGCGTGCACAACAAAAAAGAATCGTCACAGGGTGAAATTCAGGCACAGGAATTCTTCAATGACCAGTGAGACTCCCTTATTTTCCTGCTCTCTTTTTGAGGATACCGACAATCCGCCCGCCCGCCTTTCCGTCGCCGAACGGGTTCTTCCACGTCCGCATGCGCTCGAGCATCTGCTCTGCCGCATTCACAATTTCGTCTGGCTTGAAACCCGCGACAATGTTTGCCCCTGCGTCCACCGTTTCTGGGCGCTCGGTGGAGTCGCGGATCGTCACGCACGGCACGCCAAGGATGCACGCCTCCTCCTGCACGCCCCCCGAATCGGTGAGCGCGAGCCGGGCCTGCGATTCCAGCTGCAGGAATTCGAGAAAACCAAGCGGTCTGATAGTCCGGATCCCTCTGGTCTTTAACCCAAACGTGCGGATCATCTTTTCGGTGCGGGGATGTACGGGAAATATCATCGGCAACCCGTGCTCGGCGCTGATGCGAACGAGCCCGTCAAGGATTCCTGCCAGCCTCCGCTTTTCGTCCACGTTCTCCTGCCGGTGGAGCGTGACGAGGAAATACCCGTCCTTGGAGAGTCCCATGGATCTGGCCGTGTCCGTATTTTTTTGTGCAATCGCGAGGTTCTGGTGCACGGCATCGACAATGGTATTGCCGGTAACAAAGATCTTCTCGTCCCCGATCCCCTCATTAAGCAGGTTCTGCCGCGCCAATTCGGTTGGTGCAAACAGGTACTCGGAGAGGTGGTCTGCCAGCACGCGGTTGATCTCTTCTGGCATTCGGCGGTCAAAACTGCGCAGGCCCGCTTCCACGTGCCCGACCCGCACCGGAAGCCCGCTATCCCTCACGTAGCTCTTGGACGCGGCAAGGGCAGCGGCAAGCACCGTGTTGGTGTCCCCCTGCACCAGCACGGTATCCGGCTTTTTTTCCTGCAGCACCTTTTCGGTGCCCGCGAGGATCGCGCCGGTTTGCACTGCATGGCTCCCGGAACCGACATCGAGGTTGAATGCGGGGGCGGGGAGATCCAGCTCTTCAAAAAACACCCGGTCCATCTCGTAGGAGTAGTGCTGGCCGGTATGGAGGAGGAAAAAGTCCTCGCCCCGCTTCCCGCATGCCCTGATGACCGGCGACATCTTGATGATCTCCGGGCGGGTGCCAAGAACGATTGCGTGCATGAAAATGTTCAGGTAATTAATGTATGCTGAACCCGGGTTTAAAGAATCACGCTTTTTATCCCCTTTTCTGGGCAGGCGCCAGAAACCCGGCATGCAGGTGAATCACCAAGCGCAGAGCTCTTGAATGAGTTCGTCCAATAATGATGCGTTTTCATGGAGTCACTGCAGGTCACGGGATGGATCGAACTTGACGGGCGCCTGCTCACCGTGCAGGAAATTGGACATATCATTCTTACTGACCCCGGTTCGATGAGCCGGTTCGGCGGCGAGTTTTTCCTGTCATGGGACGGGTGCCGCGCCCGGGATCACTTCGGCGTGATGCAGGGGGACTGCAGGAAGGGCACGATCACCTGCAACGGCACTGTGAAAGGCTCTGTCACCCCGGACCCTGCAGACGTGCCTCTGGAAGAAGCGATCATCACTGCGGTGCGACTGCGCTGTGGCGAAGGGGTGACGGCGCTCTCGGGCGGGGTGGACTCGTCCCTTGTGGCAAAACTTGCCGGGCGGGAGTGCGTTGCCGTCGGGCTGCGCGATTCCCATGACCTCTTGCATGCGAAGCATGCTGCCACGCTGCTCGGGCTTTCCTGCACGTACGTGGAGATCACGGCGCCAGAGATCGAAGCGGCACTTCCCGTTGTGGTCGCGGTCATACCAAAGAAAGACCCGGTCAGCACGGGCATTGCGCTCACCCAGTACTTTATCGCACGGTGGGCCGGGAAGCACGGGCACCGCCGCGTCATCACCGGGCAGGGTGCGGACGAACTCTTCGGCGGGTACCAACGCTACCGGAAGACTGCCACCCTTGCCGATGACCTCGCCCGGGATATCGCCGGCCTTGAGGAGCAAGCAGCCCGGGACCAGTCGGTCGCAGCGCTCCATGGCGCGCACCTCTCTATGCCGTACCTCGATATGCGGGTTGTGCGCGCTGCACTCGCGATCCCCGCCTGCGAGAAAGTGCATGCAGGGAGGCACAAGATCCCGTTACGAACGGTCGCAGAGCGCCACATTCCTGCAGAACTCGCGTGGTACGGGAAGAAAGCGATGCAGTACGGGAGCGGGATCTGGAAGGTGCTGCAGAAGCTTGCCCGTAAAAATGGTTATAAAACGTCCATGCAAGATTACATAGACCACATCAGCCAGGTGGACCATGGTCACTGAACAGGACGTACAGCATATCGCACAGCTCGCCGACATCGGCATCGATGCCGGGGAACTGGGCACGTTTACTGCCCGGTTTAACGCCATCCTTGACTATTTTGACGTGCTCGACCGTGTGCAGGGAGACGGGGCAGGAGCCCGCGATCTCATCAACGTGATGCGCGAGGACGTCGTTGAGCCCTCGCTGCCGCAGGAAGATGTGCTGAGGAATGCCCCTGCGCAGGAAGACGGGTTTATCCGGGCGCCGCGGGTGATGTAGTGGTGCTGTCCGAGATCGAGTTCGAACCCGACGACCGGTATCATGCGTTTTTGACGATCTGCAGAAAAGCACCATGCGGCGACGGAAAACTCGCCGGCATCGCGGTTGCCGTCAAGGACAACATCTCCACAAAGGGGATCGAGACCACCTGCGCTTCTAAGATCCTGAAAGGCTACGTGCCGCCCTACGATGCCCATGTCGTGGAACTCCTCAGGCAGTCGGGCGCAGCGATTTCCGGCAAGACCAACATGGACGAATTCGGGATGGGGACAACGACCGAGAACTCCGCGTTCGGTCCCACCCTCAACCCTGCCGATACCAGCCGCGTGCCCGGCGGGTCATCCGGCGGCAGCGCTGCCGCGGTTGCCGCGGGCATGGTGCGGATGGCGCTGGGCACCGACACGGGCGGATCGATCCGCTGCCCGGCCGCGTTCTGCGGGATCGTCGGGCTCAAACCGACGTATGGCAGGGTCTCGCGCTTCGGGCTGATCGCGTACTCAAACTCGCTGGAACAGATCGGGCCGATGGCGAACACTGTATCCGACGTCTCGCTGCTCATGCAGGTGATCGCCGGGCACGACCGCAGGGACACTACGTCCTATAACCAGCCCTACCGCCACACCCCCGATGCTGACATCAGGGGCCTCAAAGTCGGCATCCCGCAGGAATATTTCGGTGCCGGTGTCGACCCGACGGTCGCCGAACTGGTGAAACATGCTATCTTCCGGCTCGAGGAACTCGGGGCAACCTCTGTCCCGTGCAGCATCCCATCGATGGAGTACGCGCTCGCCGCGTACTACGTCACCTGCACGAGTGAGGCGAGCTCCAACCTCGCCCGGTTCGACGGCGTGCGCTACGGTCCTGCCGCCGATACAAAAAAGTCATGGCATGACGCGTACCGTGACGTACGAAAAACGAACTTTGGCACCGAAGTGCGGCGCCGGATCATGCTGGGCACGTTCGCGCTCTCCTCGGGCTACTACGGGAAGTACTATGCAAAGGCACAGGTCGCAAAGGAGAACGTGAAAAAGGATTTTGCCCGGATCCTTGCCGATGTTGACGTGATCGCCGGGCCGACCATGCCCACCATCGCTTTTACGCTTGGCGAGAAGAGCGACCCGCTCTCCATGTACCTCGCCGATATCCTGACCGTGCCGGCCAACCTTGCCGGTATCCCCGCCATCTCGGTCCCCTGCGGGAAGGCTGACGGCATGCCGGTCGGGCTCCAGATCATGGGCAACCATTTTTGTGACGAACGCGTCATCGACGTCGCGTATGCATACGAGCAGGCGGTGGTTTCATGACCGGGACGCCGGTGATCGTGGGGCTCGAGGTGCACTGCCAGCTCGATACACAGAGCAAGCTCTTCTGCGGCTGCTCCACCGATTACCGAAATGACGGTCCCAACACCCACGTCTGCCCGGTCTGCCTCGGGCTTCCCGGCTCGATGCCGGTGCTCAATAAAAAGGCAATCTGGTACGCGATGCGGGTGGCAAAGGCGCTCTCCTGCGATGTCATCCACGAGTCCGAGTTCTCACGGAAGAACTACTTCTACCCTGACCTTGACAAGGCATACCAGATCACCCAGTACGACAAGCCGCTCGCGCAGGGCGGGTATCTCGAGATCGACGGGGATGAAGGTGGCATAAGACGCGTGCGCCTCACCCGCATCCATGTCGAGGAAGACCCCGGCAGGCTCGTGCACATGGGGAATGCCGAACGGGGAAAGTACTCGCTGGTGGATTACAACCGGGCCGGCATTCCCCTCATCGAGATTGTCAGCGAGCCGGACATGCGCTCGCCCAAAGAGGCAAGAAAGTTTTTGAACAAACTCCGTGCAACGCTCGAGTACCTTGGGGTTTTCGATTCCGAAAAAGAGGGGTCGCTGCGGGTCGATGCAAACATCTCGATCGCCGGGAGCGAACGCGTGGAAGTGAAGAACATCACGTCCTACAAGGGCGTGGAAAAAGCCCTCACGTTTGAAATAACCCGGCAGAAGAACCTCCTGCGCCGGGGGCTGAAGGTGGAGCGCGAGACACGGCACTTCCTCGAAGCGCGGGGGATCACCCAGTCCGCACGGAGCAAGGAGCAGGAGCACGATTACCGCTACTTCCCGGAGCCGGACCTCCGCCCGCTCCACGTGCAGCCATGGGTTGCCGGAATCACCCTTCCCGAACTCCCCGATGCACGCAGGGAGCGGTTCATGGCGCAGTACGGCTGCTCGATGAACCATGCCCGCACGCTGACCGGTGAACTGCGGATCGCAAACTTCTATGAAACCGTTGTCGCTCCTGATCCAAAGGGGCTTTCTGCTCCCGCTGCCACCTGGATCGCCGACACCCTGATCGGGGAGCTGAACTACCGGGGCATAAGCCTTGATGCGGTGGACGCGGAACGCTTCACCGCGCTGGTCCGGCTCATAAAGGACGGCACCATCACCGACAAGAGCGGGGTGGAGGTGCTGCGGGTGATGCTCGACCAGCGGATGAAGAACGAACAGGACGAAACGCCGTCCCGGATCGTGGCACGCCTGAACCTCGCCCGGACTGCCGGGGACGCCCATGCGCTTGCCGCGGTCATTACAGAAGTCATTGCACAGAACAGCAAAGCGGTTGAAGATTACCGGAATGGCAAAAACGGCGCGCTCAACTTTCTTGTCGGGCAGGCGATGAAAAAGACACGGGGCAGGTCGGATCCCGGGGAACTGAACCGCATGATCACCGGGATGCTCAGTACCAGGGGGGCGTAACCTCCGTGCATGTCATTGTAGCGGAGAAGAACATATCGGCACGCCGCATCGCCCAGATCCTTGCCGGGGGCAAAAAGGTCACCGAAAAGAGAGAGGGCGGTGTGTCCACCTACAGGTACGGGGATACAGTGACAATCGGGCTGCGGGGGCATGTCGTTGAAATCGATTTCGAACCCGGCTACCAGAACTGGCGCAGCGAGCAGTATACCCCGCGGAGCCTGATCGATGCAAAGACCATCAAGATACCGACAGAGAAGAGGATCGTGTACCTCCTCCAGAAACTCGCGAAACAGGCAGACCGGATCACGATCGCCACCGATTTTGATACCGAGGGGGAACTGATCGGCAAGGAGGCGCACGACCTGATCCGGGCGGCAAGCCACCAGGTACCGGTCGACCGCGCCCGCTTCTCCGCGATCACCCCGCAGGAGATCCAGAATGCATTTGCCCATACGACCGCGCTGGACTTTGCGCTCGCCGCTGCAGGGGAAGCCCGCCAGTCCATCGACCTGATGTGGGGGGCTTCGCTCACCCGCTTCATCTCGCTTGCCGCCCGCAGGGGCGGCCAAAACATCCTCTCAGTTGGCAGGGTGCAGACACCCACGCTCTCCATGATCGTCGACCGCGAGAAGGAGATTGAATCCTTCGTGCCGGAACCCTACTGGCAGCTCTCGCTTCTCACGGAAAAAGCGGGGCAGGCAGTCGAAGCCCGGCATACGAACGGGCGGTTCTGGGAAAAATCCGCGGCACAGCAGGCATATGACCGCACGAAGGCACCGCTGCTCGTCACCGATGTGAAAACAGGCACCAAGCAGGACCGGGCGCCGTCCCCGTTCGACACCACCGGTTTCATCGTTGCGGCGGCACGGCTCGGGTTCTCCGCTGCAAACGCGATGCGGATCGCAGAAGACCTGTACATGAACGGGTTCATCTCCTACCCAAGGACGGACAATACGGTCTATCCTCCCTCGCTCGACATTACGGGTATTTTAAAAACACTGCAGAATTCACCGTTCAGAAAAGACGTGGAATGGGTCATGGCGCACCGGCGCGCTGTCCCGACACGGGGCAAGAAGTCCTCCACCGATCATCCCCCCATCCACCCGACCGGGCCTGCCAGCCGCGATGCCCTCGGTGACAACGCGTTCAGGATCTACGAGCTCGTGCTCCGCCGGTTCCTCGCGACGCTTGCCCCTGACGCACAGTGGAAGACGGAGAAGGTGTTGTTCGATGCCGGCGGCGAGGAATACACCGCAACCGGTGGGCAGCTCCTCGAGCCCGGCTGGCATGCCGTCTACCCGTTCTCCGAGGCAAAAGAGGTGATCCTGCCGCCCTTTGTGGCGGGTGAGAAGCTGCCGGTAAATCATGTCACGCTCGATGAGAAGGAGACACAGCCGCTGGCGCGGTATACCCAGAGCAGGCTGATCCAGCGGATGGAAGAGCTCGGCCTTGGCACGAAGAGCACGAGGCACGAGGTGATCGCAAAACTCGTCTCACGCAAATATGTGGAGGGCACACCGCTGCGCCCCACGCTGGTGGGAAGGGTGGTCACCGAATCGCTGGAGCAGCACGCGGACACGATCACAAAACCCGATATGACCCAGACGCTCGAAGCGCACATGCAGCAGATCAAGGGGAGCCAGCGGACGCGGGAGGATGTGGTCAAAGAGTCACGTGAGATGCTCCATGCGGCATTTGACCAGCTCGAGGCACACGAACGGGCGATCGGCGACGACATCCTTGGCAGGACCGCCGAGGAACTCAACCTCGGGACATGCCCGGTCTGCGGCACCGGCACGCTCGCGATCAAGCACCTGCGGGGCTCCACCCAGTTCATCGGCTGTTCGCGGTACCCGGAGTGCACGTTCAACATCGGCCTTCCGGTGACCCAGTGGGGCTGGGCAGTCCGCACCGATGAGCAATGTGCAAAGCACCGGCTCAGTTTTGTGCGGCTGGTGCGCAAAGGGGCCCGCCCGTGGGACATCGGCTGCCCCCTCTGCCACCACATCAGCTCCAACCGCGAATCGTTATCTGAAATCCCTTCCCTGACCATGCCGCTGCTCGGGAGGCTCGAAGCCCTGCATATCTACACCGCGTCTGACCTTGCAAAGAGCCCGCCCGAATGGCTGGCAACCGCACTGGATATCACTGCAGCTGATGCGGTGCAGCTGATCCGGGATGCGGAAGCGGAGATGGCCCTGTTGAAAAAACGTTCCGAATGCCGCAAGTTCCTGCGCAACCACTTAACACCACGGAAAGGCAGGAGTTATACCGCGATCGTAAAAGTGCTGAAAGAGGCAGGGATCTCCGACATCTCCTCGCTTGCACATGCGAATGCCGCTGTGCTCAGGAAGGCAGGCATCAACGAACAGGAGGCAGCACAGGTGCTGGGAGAGGCACGGTCGGTGAATACGATGCAGACGTTCAGGGAGATCGGGATCCCTGCCACCAGCATCAGGAAATACCACGCCGCGGGCATCTCGTCTGCGGAGGATTTCTGCACCCTTCACCCGGTCATGCTTGCACAGCGATCCGGCATCAGCCTTGACACCGTATACCGGCATGCCGACTTGGTCTGCGGTCACCTCAAACGCCCCGCGCCAAAAAAGATGACACAACTCCAGCTGGAGAAGAGCAGAAAGGGACTCATGGAGATCCGGGGGATGACAGACGCGATGATCCTGCCGCTGCTGCAGGCCGGCATCGCTGATGCCTCCGGGCTTCTTGCCGCCGACATCAAAACAGTATCTGCCAGCACCGGCATACCGCCGGATACAATATCCGGTCTGCAGACGTCTGCAAGGAAAATAAAGGACAATGAGATCATAAGGATCTGATTTTTTACCCTTGTTCCCCGTAGCCACCGGTCATCAGACACGGTGTGATCACTGCCATGATTTTTTTAGAATTTTTTTAACCGATGTTCAGGTTGCCCCACGGGTGGTTATGGCAATCCCGGCATGATCGTACACGATGGCACCATGGATCGATCGCAGCTCGAATGATACCGGTTTATGGGGATGCACGACACAGGTACTGCGATACTGATGAAATGGAAAGACTGGGTGCACGTGACCAAGCTCGATCCGGACAAACAGTTACGCCAGGGTGACATCGATGCGATCGCTGCAAGCGGGACCGATGCGCTGATGCTCTCCGGTACCCTGAACGTGACAGCAGAAAACCTCGCATCGCTCCAGAAGCAGGTGAAGGCATACAACCTGCCTCTCGTCATGGAACCGGCGAGTCAGGATGCCGTGCTCACGGAGGGGATCGATTATGTCTTTGTCCCCAGCGTCGTGAATTCCATGGATGTGCAGTGGATCGTGGGCAAGCACCGGATCTGGGTCCAGCAGCAGAAGCAGCGGGTTCCGTGGGAGCGGATTGTACCGGAAGCGTACATTGTCCTCAATCCCTTGTCGTCTGTCGGAAAGGTGACAAAGGCAGACTGCAGCCTTTCTTCTGAAGAGGTCGCTGCGTTCACGACGATCTCTGACCACTTCTTCCATTTCCCGATCGTGTATATCGAGTACAGCGGGACCTACGGCGACTTAAATGTCGTGAAGGCGGCCGCAGACGCGATCGACAAGTCCATCCTCTATTACGGTGGCGGGATCAACTCTGCCGAGAGAGCGGCGCAGATGTCGAAGTACGCCGACACGATCGTGGTGGGTAACGCGGTCTATGACCAGGGTGCCACCGTCCTGAAAGCGACCGTTGACGCGGTCCAGTGAAATTTTTTGTATGCCGGATATTGACATTGTCCTTGTCTCCCCCCTCTACGAGGGCAATGTCGGTTTTGCCGCACGGGTGATGAAGAACTTCGGTTTTTTCCGGCTCGTGCTGGTCGACCCCTGCCCGATCGGTGATGAGGCCCGTGCCCGTGCCGCCCATGCCACAGACGTGCTGGACCATGCGGAGCTCTGCACGATCGAGGACATCTTTGCACGGAGCAACATCGTGATTGCCACGACAGGGTCCGTGAGCAAATCGGTCTGCACCCCGATGCGCATGCCGTTTTTTACTCCTGAAGAGCTGCGGGAGCATATCAAAACCATTGACGGGCGGGTGTCCATTCTTTTTGGCAGGGAGAACTGGGGGCTCAGTAACGATGAGGTGAAGCGCAGCGATATCATCTGCACGATCCCGACCACAGAAGAGTACCCGATCCTGAACCTCTCGCACGCGGTCGGTGTCCTCTGCTACGAACTTTCCCATCTTCCCCGGCCCGAGTACGCGCTCGCATCCCCGTTCGAGATGGGGCACCTCTACCGCCACATCGACCGCTTCCTCGACGCGATCAATCACCCGGCGTTCAAGCGTGAAAATACCATGATCATGATCCGCCGGATCCTCGGGCGGGCGAACCTCACGACACGGGAAGCGAGCACCCTCCACGGGCTCCTGCGCCGGAGTCAGTGGTATATCGACCCCGCAATTCTCGATCGGAAAAAAGAGAAGAGCTTCTCTGATGAGAGCACTAAAGAGGAAGAAAGACACACCTGATCCCCAATGATCCTCGTGGACTGGCAGCTCCGGGACCGCATCGGGCGGGGCTCTATCAAAATTGATCCGTATGACCCGACACTGGTGCAGCCCAACTCGCTCGACATCCGGCTTGGAAACCATTTTGTCTGGTACAAAGGGGGAACGGATGTGATTGACCCCTATAACCAGGAGACCGTCACTTCACAGGTCGAGGAGGCCCATGCGGAATCATTTGTCCTGCAGCCGGGGCAGTTCGTGCTCGCCGAGACGCTGGAGTGCATCGGGCTCCCGGACAACATCGTTGCCACGATCGAGGGGAAATCAAGCATCGCCCGGCTCGGTGTCACCCTGCACCAGACCGGCGGCTGGATCGATGCCGGGTTCCGGGGCACGATCACCCTCGAGATGGCAAACGTGAACTCGCGCCCGGTGAAAGTCTATGCAGGGATGCCAATCGGGCAGCTCGTCTTCTACACGACCGAACGTGCGGAATTTCCCTATTTCAAGAAGGCCGATGCAAAGTACCTTGACCAGCGGCAGGCGACACTCTCCCGGTACCACGAGAACAAAAAGAAGGGGAAGCCTGGTACCACGAAGCAGTGAGGGCACAAAAAAAAGAGCGGCTGTGCAGGTCGTCTCATGCAATGCACGGATAAGCACCGGCAGGTAAATGTCCGGATGCTTTGCATGTCTCAAAGGGTGTCTTGTTAAGCACTATATATACCGGAAAATCCCATTTTATACGCATGATTGTTGCAACCCGGAGTTGACCCCATGCGACTTCTTCTCATACATGCTGATTACATCGAATACGAGGCAAAACAGAAGACAAAGATGGCAGAAGAGACCGCGGTGCTCGCAGACTCGCAGACGGAAGCCCTGACCGTGTTCTGCGCCGTTGAATCCGTGGACGAGGAGGACATCAGCGGTGTCATCGCGCAGGCAGTCGAGGAGATCGGCGCGACCGCCGACAAGGTAAACGCGGAAAATATCGTCATCTACCCGTACGCCCATCTCTCAAGCGACCTTGCCTCCCCTGAAGTCGCCGTGGGAGCGCTGCAATCGCTCAAGGAAGAGCTTGAAGGCATCGGGTTTTTTGTGAAAAGGGCACCGTTCGGGTGGTACAAGTCCTTCAAGCTCTCCTGCAAGGGGCACCCTCTCTCCGAACTTTCCAAGACGATTGTGCCGGGCGGCGAGGACGGGGCACCAAAAAAAGCAAAGAGCGAAGTCACCCACGACTGGTTTGTCCTGACCCCGGACGGGAAGCAGCACGACTACAAGGAATTCCTCGACGACTCCCCGTTTGGCTGCCTTGTAAAAAAGGAACTGGGCATTGCCGTCCCCACCGGCGGGGAACCGGCGCACGTCAGCCTGATGCGGGGCAAGGAACTGGTGGACTACGAGCCGGCGAGCGATGTGGGGTGCCTGCGCTGGATGCCCAAGGGCAAGCTCATCCGTGACCTGCTTGCCGATTACGTGCTGCGGATGGTGCTCGAATATGGCGGCACGCCGGTCGAGACCCCGGTGATGTACGACCTCGGCGACCGGGCGATCTACGAGCATGCCGAAAAGTTCGGCGAACGGCAGTACCGGTTCAAGAGCAACAACCGCAACATGATGCTGCGATTTGCCGCCTGTTTTGGCATGTTCTCGATCATGCGGGACATGCATATTTCCCCCAATTCCCTCCCCATGAAGATGTACGAACTCTCCACGTACTCGTTCCGGCACGAGCAGAAGGGCGAGGTGATCGGGTTGAAACGCCTGCGTGCGTTCACGATGCCCGACATGCATACGCTCTGCACGGACATGCCCGAGGCGCTGACGTGCTTTGAAGAGCAGCTGGCGATGGGCTGGAAGACGGGGAGGGACTTCGAGACCGCTCTTGTTGCTGCGTTCCGCTGTACAAAGGACTTCTATGCAGAGCACGAGGACTGGGTAAAGAAGATCGTACAGGAATCCGATTGCCCGATGCTGATCGAGATCCTCTCAGACCGGGTCCACTACTGGGTCGCAAAGATCGACCTTGCGGCAATCGACGGGCAGATGCGCCCGATCGAGAACCCGACCGTCCAGATCGATGTCGAGAGCTCGGCCCGGTTCAACATCAAGTACCACAGGGAGGACGGCACGGCCGTGTACCCGCCGATCCTCCACTGCTCCCCAACAGGCAGCGTCGAACGCGTCATCTGCGCCATTCTCGAAAATGTGTCGACGCAGGCAGTCCCTGCGCTCCCACTGTGGCTCTCGCCGGTGCAGGCGCGGGTCGTGCCGGTCGCCGAACGCCACCTCGCTTTGGCACACAACGTCTGCACCGCCCTCAATGCCGCTGCTGTCCGCTGCGATGTCGATGACCGGGGCGAGAGTGTTGGCAAGAAAGTCCGCGAAGCCGGCATGGACTGGGTGCCGTACGTGATCGTCGTCGGGGACGAGGAAGAAAAGGGCGGGAACCTGGCCGTCACCATCCGAAAGAAGTCGCAGCCCAACAAGCCGCACAAGGAAAAGATGACGGTCGATGCACTCATCTCACTGGTGAAAAAGGAGACTGAGGGGATGCCGTTCCGCCCGCTCTACACGCCGCAGAAGTTGTCGAAGAAGGCACGGTATATCTGATTTTTTTTAATTGGAATTCTTTTTTAAAAAATAATACACAAATGACGGTAAAAAAGGTAAAATTCCGGATTAATTCTTGAACTCTCCCGTGTAAATAAAAGTTGCACCTGCGACGAGCGCAGATAAAACAATAATCGAAGCCGATATCATTAAACCACCGTTGATAATCAGCGGATATGCAGTGAATAAGAGTAAGCCGACAGTCAGAAATATCAGAATAGTATTCAGGTAACGTAGTCCTTGTTCCATAGTTAGTAATCTTTAAATTCCATATATATCCTTTTGGTTTTGAGTTCCTGATACGTTGACGGTTGGTAGGGAATTTTTAATGAGGTGAAAAATCGGTCACCAACCGCTCACTTATCAGAACCCTAAAAAGGTGGTACTGATGTTGAGGGCTCTTGCCATTGAAGGGTGTATTCTCGGACTCTTTGTTATTTTCAACGGGATCTATGTTATCCTCTTTCCGCCATTTGGTGATGAACCTCAGGGCTATGCAATCATCGCAATCGGGATATTCATCATCTTCGCGACGCTGCACCTTGACAGGATCATGGAAAAAAATAATGAAGATACCCCGCTTCCGTGAGAATCGTCCACTCGTGGCGGGGTATATCTCTACGCCGGATTTATCGCACGAGGGGAGATAATTTTTCAATCACCCTTTCGACCTGCTGCACTGACGTCCCGATATAACTGTCAGGATTGAGCAGTTTCTCAAGTTCCGGTTTTGAGCAGTAGCGCATCACTTCACGGTCAACAGAGAGGACACCAAGAAGGGAGCGGTTCTCCGCAAGCGCCTGCATGCTCGCCACCCGCACCCGTTCGTGGGCGTCCTGCCGGTTCATGCCCTTTTTGGTGAGCTCGATCATGACCGACTCTGCCATGTTGATCCCCTGCAGGAGCGATAAGTTCTTGCGGATCGCGGCGCGGTTGATGACCAGCCCGTCAAGAACGGTCGCCATCAGCCGGAGGCAGTAGTCGGTGAGGATCGAGGCTTCCGGGAAGAGGACCCGTTCGCACGAGGAGTTCGTGAGGTCGCGCTCGTCCCACAGCGTGTTGTTGCCAAGCGCCGGTTCCACCGCAGAACGGATAATGCGTGCAAGCCCGCAGACCTGTTCGCTTTTCACCGGGTTGCGCTTGTGCGGCATGGTCGAGGAGCCCACCTGCCGGTCGCCGAACGCCTCCTCCACCTCCCCGATCTCCGTGCGCTGGAGCGAGCGCACCTCGATCCCGATCTTGTCAAGCGTGGTCGCGACATTGGCAAGGAACATGAAGTATTCTGCGTACCGGTCCCGGGATATGACCTGGTTGGAGACATCCACCGAAGAGATCCGGAGCTCCTCCATCATCGCCGCCTGGATCTCCATCCCCTGTGGCCCGAGCGCCGCCTGCGTCCCCACCGCCCCGGTCATCTGCCCGACTACCACCCGCGGGCGCATCTGCCCGAGCCGTTCGACGTGCCGCCCGATCTCGCTTGCCCAGATCGCAAAGCGCAGCCCGTAGGTTGTCGGCACACCGTGCTGCCCGTGGGTCCGCCCCACGCAGACAAGGGCTTTTGTCTCGTTCGCCCGCCGGATCAGTACGCCGAGCAGCCGGCGCAGCTTGTCATCGAGCAGGTCGAGTGCCTGCACGAGCTGGAGGGCGGTTGCCGTATCGAGGATATCGTTGGAGGTTGCGCCATAGTGCACCCACCCCCCGGCATCGCCGCACACCTCCGAGATCGCTTTGACCATCGCCATCATGTCGTGGCCGATCTCCGATTCGATCGCTTGTGCCCGTGCAAGCGATGCTTTGGGTGCATTCGCCGCGATCGCGTCAGCAGCCGGTGCCGGGATCATGCCGTGCCGTGCCTGTGCCTGTGCCAGTGCGACCTCTACGGCAACAATGCAGGAAAAACGGTTCTGTTCACTCCAGACAGCGCGCATCTCTGCTGTGCCATAACGCTCCTCGATGGGGTGGACTGCCATGAGAACAGATCTGTTGTTGTGGGATATAGTGTTTAACGATCAGAAGGGGAAAACGGCAGGTGAATCGGTTAGCCGGATTTACTGACCGATCTTAGATTCATTTTCACTGGATGCCTATAACCTTTTAACATCGATTATTACAGCCGAGGAATGATTTATCAACAGAATTACTCAAATCAACTATACTGCCGGGACGTAACTCTTTGCATGTCCAATAGTAGGAGAACTTTACTTGTATAAAATTTTATATACATAAAGGAATATTTTAATTATGTTAGACGTAATATTCGTGTGGGGTGCCATCGTATTATCAATTATTATTGTAATCGGAATTACAGCAGTATTCTGGCAATTATTAGCAAAATATACAACCACAAAACATTTTTGGGATATTTTACTCAATGAACTGGGGTATCCAAGTCTGTCAAAAGTCCAGTTCTTCGTATGGACAATCATAATTGCATTCAGTTATATTACAATCTATATTATTCGATTTTTGGCTGGGGAGTTTGGTCCGCCACCCGGTTTAAGTGAAAATATTCTCGTTCTCCTTAGTGTCAGTGCAATTGTTCCTGTTGGCAGCGCGAGGTTGAATAGATATCTAAATAGAAGTGTAAAACCAGTTTCGACTACACCGCCTACAACAATCCTATGGAGGTATATGCTATTGGAAAACGAGGAACCTGCCTTACACCGGTACCAGATGGTTTTGTGGACCTGTATAAGCGTTTCAATATACGTTATTGTGATAGTTACGACTATTTTCAATGCTCAAATTCTGGCAGATGTCGCAACGAAACTTGTTCTTCCGGACATTGATGGAAAACTTGTAATTTTAATGGGATTAAGCCAAGGGGCATATCTTGGTGGGAAGGCGTTTTCCATAAAATCAAAACCTTAATTGGCTCTTTTTGAAATTCTAACTCATAATAAACCAGCCGGTCAAACCGGTGCATTGTTGTGCAGAGCCGTCAAAGTGAATCGCTCCCATAATTGTGGCAGACCGGGCATCAACACACAGAAGTCTCGTATGTTATTTTTTAGAGAGTAAAGAACAAATCCGGCAAGACCCTTTTCTTGTCGGGAATAACATCCCAAAGAGATTGAAACCGGCACACAACAATATCACAATAAACGCAGCGCCGAATAGATACGCTCATGATCCAAGCGCGGCAATACCGTGCCAAAAAAACGATTGTATGGGGAGATTTTCGACGAAGTGGGGGGAGGTGCGGCAATTTTGGGGGGATATTAAGGAACATGAGGAATGGTGTGGATGTTGTAAGGAACTGAGGGAATGATCATTGATCGTATTCTTTTTAGATTCTGCATTAAAAAAAGCCGGGATTACCCAAAATTTTTTTATAAAAAAAGAATGCTTGAAAAAAAATTTAAGTTTTAAAAAATTTCACCGGAAAAAAATCCTCAAGAAGTATGAACAGGAATTTTTTGGAAAAATTGCGGGATATCTGGATAAGGTATGAGATATACGAAGTCACATCTCCCAAACGAGGATGTGACATCCTCTGCCACCGTTGGAGAAGAGACCGAAGGTTTCTGCGATGCCGAGGGCAAATGCAGCGGGGATGTCACCATCGCAGATAGCGTTATTACGGGATCGAATATTGCATGATGAAAGAAGATAATTCGTGGGGGTCAAGATCGCCGTTCTCGGTTGATTCACACTACAAACACCCCCCTACCTGAATACGTCTACGCAAACTACATGCAATACTGGGTTTTGGTTCATTTACTGGAAAAAGAGATTCCTACCGAAATCGTGAAAACAAATAGGTTTAAAGTTGCGCAACCGAGCACGGGGCTTTCACTGGCGTAATTTTTTTTTAAAAAAAGGATGAAAAAAATCCTCTTTATGCACTCTTACTGTTTTGTCGCAGATGCCTGTCCTGACTGGACCATCTCTCCGGATAATGAACCTGAGAGCCTGTTTGCGGATACCGTCCCGTCAAAATCCAGAGCCGAGATAAACAGGTCCGGGTTGCCAAAGTCCAGACGCAGCCGGACCGCACTGCCCTGTTTTGAACCCGAGACACTGAAGTCAAACGATCCTGCATCAACCGGTGTACAGGACATGTCGCCGCCAATATTGAGACTTTTTACACCTGAAAGCGACCCGGACCCAGAGATGGCGCCATTGGAGTCGGACAGCTGCATGGCAAGGGGACCGCCATAAGTAAACATGCCCATGTTGGAACAGAACCCACTCACATCGACACCGATCTGCCAGGTGCCCTGCCAGTTACCGGTCAGGGAATCCCCGCTGACCACCATATCCACATCCCGGCAGACCCTGTTCTGCGAAAGGTCAACGGCACAGACCTGGAAGTGGCTCGTGCCTGTGGTTGAAGGTGTACCGGTCAGCAGGCCATTCAGGTTCAGGGAGATCCCCATCGGCGGGAACCCGACTCCCGGCCCGAGTTCAAAATGATAGGGAGGATTTCCTCCGGATGGATTCGCCGTTCCGGGACCGCAGAGATCAGTACTTGTCGTGGGTGCCGGTGTGCAGAACGAGTACTGGTATTTTGTGCCGGGAGAGGCCGGGGGAGGACTGCCTGCAGCAAACACCAGAGGGCCGGATGGCGGTGTTTTTTGCGTGATCGGGACCAAGGTCGGGGTGGATGTTTTTGGCAGGGCAGTCACCGCAGGTTGCGAGGTGGTGGCGGCAACTGTTGGTGTCGGGGTTGGTTTGCTTACTGCCGCACTCGTGGGCCCCGTGCTTGTGCATCCACTCATCAATACAGTTCCTAATATCAGGAATGTAAGAACTCCCATAATTTGCCAGTTTTTCATAATTTTACACCATCTCAATGACCATCTCTTAATTGTGCATCACTCACTTGCTTTCTTCTGGAAAAAGATATATGCACGATTTATTTCTATTTTTTGCTTCAAAAAAAGAAGATAATGGTACAACATCAACCCCCACAAATAAAAGGCGGGGCAGATGGGTCTACCGAAATATTCACAGATGTCTTACTTCTAATTCCTCAAAGACATCTGATGAAAACGAGGATTTCAACAGAGCTATAATTTTGGCTCTGTAGAATTCCTCTTTCCTCCTAATATGAGGTTTTCAACAAAGCCAAAAAAAATATGCTCTCTTTTACAGGATGCTTTCGAGCTTCTGTTCAAGGACGTCAATCCCCTTCTTGACGTCTTTGAGGTTCTTGCCACCCGTGAGAATGATCTTTCCTGAAGAGAAGATAAGAACGACGATCTTGGGATCTTTGATCCGGTATACAAGCCCAGGGAACTGTTCGGGTTCGTACTCGATATTTTCGAGATTGAGCGTGACGACTACATTGTTGATATTGATGTATTTACCGAAATCGTATGAACAGACCATATTGGTGATCGCAACTTTGGGCTCTTTGAGGGTGTCAATACCCGCCTCATTTAACGATTTGATGATGATAGCAAGTCCGTCTGTAAGCGCCTTATTGTTACGGATGCCGGTGAGCACTATCTTGCCCGACGAAAAGATCAGGGACGCAATCTTGGGATCCTCGATACGATATACTGCACCGGGGAACCGTTTCTTATTGAGTTCGCAATTCTCGACCTTATTTGAAAACGCAACAAGATCAATGGAATCGGCGACGACACCGGATGCAACGATATTCTCAATCTTCA
>CAIULN010000083.1 GCA_903900025.1 uncultured Methanomicrobiales archaeon
CCCTGATGCGTTCTGGAGCAAGATGGCACAGCAGCTCGACTGGATCAAGCCATGGGATGCTGTCCTGGAATGGAAATACCCCTATGCCAAGTGGTTCAGGAATGCAAAACTCAACATCACTGCAAACTGTCTAGACCGGCATGTCAATAACAACAGGCGCAACAAGGTTGCCCTCATCTGGAGGGGGGAGGGAGGTACAGAGCGTATTTACACGTACCAGAAACTCCTGTCGCATGTGATGCGCTTTGCAAATGCATTAAAGAAGATCGGGGTGAAAAAAGGCGACTGTGTCTGTATTTACATGCCGCTTGTCCCGGAACAGGTGATTGCGATGCTCGCCTGTGCACGGATCGGAGCAACCCACAACGTGGTATTCGGAGGGTTTGCCGCAGCTGCACTGAACCTGCGGATACAGGAATCAGAGGCAAAGGTCGTCATAACCGCAGATATCGCAGTCCGCCGGGGGAAGGCCATCCAGCTGAAAGCAATCGTCGATGAAGCGCTTATTAACGCCCCAACAGTCGAGCATGTCATCGTGCTCCGGAGAAAAGACCCGTCCGTTGATCTCCACCCGACACGCGAGCTGGATTTCTATGCGGTGATGGAGGGTGTTTCCGATGAATGCCCGCCCGAAGTCATGGATGCGGAGGATCCGTTTTACATTTTATATACGAGCGGGTCCACGGGAAAACCAAAAGGGGTTGTGCATACCTGCGGCGGGTACATGGTCGGAACATATTACACGAGCAAATATACCTTTGATATCAAGGACAACGACATCTTCTGGTGTACTGCCGATCCGGGCTGGGTTACCGGGCACAGCTATATCATCTACGGACCACTTGCCGTCGGCGCCACGGTTTTTATTACGGAACTGACACCTGATTATCCGGATGCCGGCAGCTGGTGGAATCTCATTGAGGAGCAGAAGATCACGATATTATATACGGCACCAACCGCCATCCGCACGTTCATGAAGGTAGGCGAGAGCTGGCCCAACAAGTACAACCTGAACTCGCTGCGGATCCTCGGATCCGTCGGCGAACCCCTGAACCCTGAGGCATTTGAATGGTATTACCATGTAATCGGAAAGGATCGGTGCCCCATTGTCGATACCTGGTGGCAGACAGAGACAGGAATGCTGCTGATCACCACCATGATCGGTGAAAAGATGCGTCCGGGATTTGCAGGAAAACCTATTCCGGGCGTTACCGCGGATGTCGTCGATAAATCCGGTAACCCCACACCGCCGAACACCATGGGATTCCTTGTCATCAAATCACCGTGGCCCGCTATGTTTCGGACATTGTACAAGGACGATGAACGGTACCGGAAGTACTGGTACACCATCGATAACTATTATTCGGCGGGCGACCTTGCGGTCAAGGGGAAAGACGGTTATATCATGATTCTCGGGCGGGCGGACGACATTATCATTGTCTCCGGTCACAATATCGGCACCGCTGAAGTGGAGAGTGCGCTTGTATCCCATAAGGCAGTGGCGGAGGCCGCCGTCATTGGCAAACCGGATCCGGTGAAAGGGAACTCGATCAAGGCATTTGTCATCC
>CAIULN010000084.1 GCA_903900025.1 uncultured Methanomicrobiales archaeon
CTTCGCATCGCGGTTCTCTGCCCAGCAGGAATACGCCTCTGTAGTAGCATTTCTTAACCTCATCCTTTTCATGACATCCGGGGCATTTTACCCGGTAATCGGTATGCCGGACTGGCTGCGCTGGATCACCGTGATCAATCCCGAGTACTATGGTGTGGATGCTCTCCGGGGTATTATCCTCCGGGGACAGGGGCTCGATGTTATCGGAACCGATCTTCTTGCATTAATGGTATTTTCCGGTGCAATGATTATTCTCGGTATCGTCACGTACAGGCGAACCCTTGAGTGAGTGCTGCTTCTTTACACATCATTTCTGATGCGCAGGGAACACGGTGGATCAAAAAAAATTAAACGACTGGAACGATCGTCCCGTTGCTGCATGGGTGCAGGGCTGTTGGAAGGGAGCGGGGGGCAGGTACTGATAGCCTGTCATCGGTGAGTGGTTCTTACAATATTGTACATACGCTCAAAAGTATTAATGCACCACAACGGCAACGACATGGTCATGAAACAATCACTCGGTGCACGCCCGATTGCATATCCGATGCCGGTCTTTGTCATCGGGACCTATGACCATGCCGGAAAACCCAACGCGATGGTCGCTGCATGGGGGGGCATCTGTTCTTCCGACCCCCCGGGCATTGCGGTCTCAGTCCACCCGTCCCGGTACACCTACCGGAACCTGATGGAGAAACGTGAGTTTACCATCAGCATTCCATCGGTTGAGTACATGGCCGAGGCAGACTATTTCGGGATCGCATCCGGCGAGGACAATGACAAGTTCGCAGCGACCGGCCTGACACCGGTGCGGTCAACACTGGTCGACGCGCCGTTTGTGAGAGAGTTTTCTGTCGTGCTCGAATGCCGGGTGATCAACAGGGTCGATATTGGGGAACACGTCCAGTTCATTGGCGAAATACTTGATGTGAAGGTTGATGGATCGGTGATCGGCTCTGACGGGAAGCCGGACCTCTCAACGATCCGCCCTCTCGGGTTTGATATGGTGCGATCCGAATATTTTGCGATGGGGTCCGTTGTTGGGAAGGCGTTTTCTGCGGGCAGAAAATTCATCAGATAATTCACCCTTTTTTTGCAACGCGGATTCCTCTTCTCATAAAGGTATATTACCCGGAGCTGACCATCTGACGTTGTATATGTCAGTTTTGTCCCCGCGCAAGATCGGGCGTGCAATTGCAGAGGCATTCCGGCTCACGGCACGACCGCTCGCTATCTCCGGTTCAGATACCATACCGCACGGCGCTGAACCGGTTTCATCCGTGAACCGCTGTCTGGCGGCGGCAATGTACCATCTGGCAGTGAACAATGAACATCGATCAATCTATGTGGGTCCGGATGCAAAAGCCGCAACCTGCCCCGGGGGTCTCACCCATCTGGGGCTGACCGAGTTCCCGGCGTCTATCAGGTACTTTGTATCGACCGGCAGCGCCGGATACCGCGCGGGGGAGCCGCCGAATTTCTGAAAGCCACCCCGGAGATCGTGGAGCGGTGCTTCCGTGCAATGGGGAAGATCACGACACCTGCCAGGAATGTTGTCATTCAGGCTTGCGACGACCTGCCCGATCGTGCACCGGATGTACTGGCCATATCTCTCTTTGGTACCGCAGAACAGGTCAGGAACCTTGGCGCGCTTGTCCACTTCGATAGGGAGGAGCCTTTTTTCCCGGTCATCGTTCCCTGGGGGCCGGTCTGTTCCACGCTGATCACGTTTCCCGCTGGCATGGCACAGAACGCTCCTGCCAAAACGGCATTCATGGGACCGCAGGACCCCACGATGAACTACGCGCTGCCCGCCGATACCATGGCGCTTGGTGTGCCGATCAGTGTGGCGCAGAGGATGGCAGAGAACATCCCGCTCTCGTTTGTTGCCAGAAGGACGGATGTAGCTTTTCCAGGGAGGAGGGAAGTCTGACGGTGGTCCGCAAGCCGGCGATGATCTTTTTTTGGCTCTGTTGGTATCAGAACCGGTTTTTGTCCGTTTCTACATCCAGGATTACCGGGCGGTCAAACGATAGTGCGCGTCTGACGGCAGGTGCAAGCTCATTTGGCTTTTTTACGGGTATGCCAACACCCCCGCAGGCCTCCGCGTAGAGGACGAAGTCAGGGTTGTGAAGGTCGGTCCCGAAATTCTGGTACTGTTCCAGTTTCTGCTCGACCCGGATCATGCCGAGCTCGTCGTTATTCAGGATCACCACGACCATCGGCAGCCGGTACTTCACCGCGGTGACAAAATCTGCCATTGCCTGCGAGAACCCGCCGTCACCGGTGATGCAGAACACTGCTTTATCCGGACAGGCAAGCTTGGCGGCAAGTGCAGCGGGGAACCCAAATCCCATCGATGCAAGGTAGCCCGACATGACCATGCGCAATCGGGGAATAGTCCATCCTGCAAAGAGACACTTTTTAATCCGGAATGTTGTTCCTGTACTATCGCTCGTGAAGTTTGATTTTAAAAATAAACAGTTCCTGAGCACACCGGTTCTTTTCAATGGGGATTTTCCTGCTTCGTTTGTCAATGATTCATACCGGATTTTCAGGTTTTGTCTCTGTGTCAATGACCTCGTCGACAAACGTTATGAGCTGTGTCATCAGGAGGGGGTCGAGACTTTTCTCCGCGGCAAGGAAAACCCCCTGGGAATTTAACAGCCTCAGTTTGCTCGTCACAAAATGGATGAATTTCGAGATGTTTATCGATGGGATATAGATTAACATGGTACTGATCGAATCAAAGAGGATGCAGGGCTTTTTGTCCGGAAACCTGCTCAGCACCTCCGTAATGGCAATTCCGAGATCCGTGATGTTGGCAGGATTGTTCACGAATCTGCAGTTCTTTGCATCCGGAGGAAATTTTCCGAGCGCGTACTTCGAGATCGCGTCAATAAAAGAGATTTTTGAGATGTCAAGCCCGCTGCTTGCGTAACTGTTTACCAGTGTGGCATATGGCTGGTTGGTGGTAACAATGAGCACAGGATAGTTCATTGAAACGAGCTGCCTGATAATTTCAATATTGTTGGCCTTCAGTTTGTCTGCCGGCGACATCACAAGATACAGCTTTTTTTCGCCGGACATATTGATTGAAAAAGCCATAGACCGCTCACCTCACCGTTTCAGGAATTCACGGTACGCGTCAGGGATATCACTGCGTTGATCCGTTACATCCTGGTTTATTTTGTGAAGGTTTTCAAGGATCTGTTCGGTGTTTTTGATCTGAATCATGAGCGAATCCATCGTCTCCTGTGACGCGGTACCCTGCTTTTCGGACAGGTCCCATTGAATTGCCCGCAGATTGCCCAGCACCAGTTCGACTGGTTGTTTCAATCGGAGGGTGTATTCCGTCATGAAACCGATGAGTGCAGCATGTTTCTTTTCGATCTCGTTTTTTGATGCGATGATCTCTTTCTGGAAGGTCTCTTTCTCTTCAGAAAGCAGCCCGACAAGTATAGCAGCACAGATAAACATGGATGCACTTATCACCGAGTTCCATGTAAAATAGTGCAGGAGTGCATAGGTTACCGTCAGATGCATAGCGGCAAGGAACAGGGCGATCCAGATCGCTTTTCTCTGGAACCAGATTCCCGTACTGATAATCATGATATAATAGAGCTGGGTATACCATGGGTCGATCGTAGTCCGGTAATGAATGACAATTTCACAAAACACACAGATGGATAACAGCATCCCAATGATTGCGACCTTCGAAAAATTTTCCGAAAATGCACGCTCATCCATGGAAGGATCCCTCTTGTTTTGTATATTACCATACGTATTTAATAAAGATTCGAATTAAATTTAATTTTTTAAATGTTTCCCGCATTGCAGGGTTTTTTATTTGATTTAAACACTCTTCGCCATGGTTATTGTTGGGGAATTGTTTATCTCTACCGGTATTCTCTTTCATGGACGACAGTGTCCGTTTTAAGAATCAAGGTGTCACCATTCAACCATACCCCTCGCCCTTGTCGACCTGTCCGGTCATTCCGCGGTACCATCTCCCCCAGTTCGAAGGATACAATAAGTACTGGCATTTCATGTCCTGACCCCCTGTTCCATGAGTGCAGATCTGATCTTGAAAAATTGTAAAAAATTTTAATTTTAATTCAGACCGGTTCCACGATCAAATAATGACTGGTGTTCTTTGGCTGCTCTCATGAAGCGCTTATTTTGTTTTGCCTGATAACGTGCTGTAAAAGACATGAACGATGAGCAGAATGAGAAACGGGCCCCAGAGGTACAGATGAACCCGGAACGCTGCCGCTTTATCAAAAAAACCCAGTGTCAACGGCATGATAATACCGGGGCGTGTGATGCCGAGCCCGCTGATCACGAGGAGGACAGAACATATCCCGAGCAGGATCGATACTGCAGTCCGTACCCGTACCATTTGTTTCATCATGAACACTCCACACATTCCCGGCGGGTTGTTGCCATCATTTTTTTAAACGTTCATTTACCATTTCCATTGCGGATATCCCACATTTTTCCCTGTCCACGGACTGTTTTTATGATTCATATTCAGTCCGAAAAGAAATTTTGCATTACGTCACCGGTATTCGAATATCCCCGCTGTTCCCAGTACCCACGGTAGCCGGGATTATCTGACAGTTCAATCTTCTCAATCCATTTGATCCACTTGTATCCCCATTTATCCTCGGCAACGAGCTGGAACGGGAAGCCTTGTTCCGCAGGAAGCGTCACATTGTTCATCCGGTATGCCATGAGGATGTCACGGTTCATGACGTAATCGAGGGGAAATGAGGTAGTGTAGCCATCATGTGCCGTCAGGATAACGGTATTTGCCCGGGGGTTGATTCCGGCATCAGAAAGGAGATCTTGTACTAAAACACCCTCCCAGAGGATGGTCACATCCCAGCCTTCGACACAGTGGAGGGTGACAACCTTTGCGTAATGCCGGTGCTGATCAATCACATCCCGGTATGCATAGGTACGGGTCCTGTTTGTCAGCCCTGTGACAGTAAGACGGTAACCGGATTCGTTGATATACTGGGGGCCTTGTATGGAATTTTCGAAAAAATCCGCAATCGGTGAAAGACCGGCGCCCTGGTACGACCGGACCTCGACCATGGGGAGAGGAGTTGCACCGTTCACCGGTATGCCTGATCGGTCTGCCGAGATATCCAGCAGATAGAACACACCGACGAGAACGATAATTCCCACCACAGCAATCTTGAGGACTGACATACGTGTTCCCGGCAGAGATCTGTTGTGTGTGATCTTATCAAGTATCGTACAGTGACATTGTTGCGGGGATGAGGTAACGCAAACATCTTCACCGTTTCCGGGGACGCCGGTGATGCCATACGCCCGAAATGGAAGCGCCGGACACCGGTATGACCCGGGCGTGCATGAATAGCGACGGGATGCCCTGTGATCCGGACTTCCCCGGCTGGTTTATATCAGAGCATGGGCAACCGGGATCAGGAAGATATGATGAATAATGGCACACTGTCAGCCCTGATGGTGATCTCACTCGGTTGTATGGCGGGATCTGCAATCGGCCTTGCTATCGGGTCTGCACTCAACAAACAGAAGGGTGAGTGGTCGGCAATGACCCGCAATGAAAAAATAATAAACATCACCCTGATGGCAGTATGCTCGTTTATCTGTTGTGCCGGACTGGCGTGGTATTCCCTGCAGGCACCGCCGGTGTAGACCTGTAGCGGCATATAACCCGAGCGGGTTGTGGAAAAAATGGGAAAAGATTCCGCGGCTCATGCCTTTTTCCTGATCCCCCATTGAGGAGGCGTTCCTGTTGGTTCTTCTCAATGGCCGCCCAACCCCAAACGAGGATACGCACAGGGCTTTTATGAGCCGGTTGCGCGAAAAAAGGGTTGTAAAAAAACAGAGGGGTTATACCGGCATTTGATGATATACCGGTGTCGGGGTCGCTGACGGCACCCTGAATACAAGGACATTTTTTGATTTGTCCGTCAGGGTCAGTTGATTGATAGTAACGTCGTATGCCACGGTATTCTGGAGTACCTGGAGATAGGTCGTCTCCTGTTGCCCGTTGATTTCACAATACTTTTTTGTCGAGGCAAGGGGTCCGATTGTGATGCCGTTTCCAGATTCTGTCGTCGTTCCGGTCAGCGCGTAGGACGCGAAGTAGTTGTTGCACCCCCCGTATCCCGTCAGGTTTCCATCCGGGTTGAATACCAGTGTAATTTCCGTTGTCGGCTGGAGCGGAGCCGTGCCATTCTGGGTTGCCATGGTGGTAAGGACCCATTTTCCTGAAAAAATGGGGGGTGCTGCAGGAGTTAGGGGTCCCCTCATGACCGGCAGGGTACTTGGTGCAGTCGTTGGTGGTACCGGCTGTGGCGGCGGTTGCGTCGTACATCCACTGACAAGCACAAAAAGAACAAGAGCAAAAGCACAAAGAACGGTTAATTTTTTCATACTGGTGATACATGTTTGAAATTATTTAAACTATACCCTCTTTTCAGGATTTTTAAGCGAGCGCTTCTTAAAAAAAGGTCACGCAGGAGAACAATCCCGGCTATTAAGGATTGAAAAAAGCATGTATCCCGGATCGGGACACCCGGTTATCAGGATGCCTTCGAGATGCCCCTCCTGCGCCGCCGCCTTGGTGCATCTCGCCGGCTCATGGATCTGGGGCAGGGTTTTCCAACACAGGTGTATGTTTGTCCCTTCACCAGATGCGCATCCGGCCCAGCATTTCAGCGACATAGGAACGGATTGCGGGGTCCTCGTTTGCATCAAAGATGCGGTCCCTGAGCCCTTCGATCGCACCGTACGTACGGATCGCAGCCAGCGCCGCAGCGGCACGCTGCCGGGTTGGCGGCTGCTCGCTCTTGTCCTTCAGGCGTTCAAGGAGGGCATCCACCGCCCGGCCACTCCTCAGTTTAAAGAGGGCATCAGTCGCATGCCTCCTGATCTCCGAATCCTCGTCATTGCAGCACTGTATGAGGGGACGCACCGCCCTGGGATCACCGCTCTCCCCCAGTGCGATCACCGCCCCGATCCGGTCCCGTTGTCCCGCCTCGCCGCCTGCCTGCGCGATAAGACGGTAGATGCCGCCCGTTCCAGGCAGGGAACCGGACCATTCGCCAATCGATTCTTCCACACACATATCCATGATATCACCAGAAATATTCAACAGTCAATACGCGTTTTTTGCCGGATTACCAGCAGAATATTTACAAAACGAAAAACGGCTGCCGCTTACCAAGGGCGGCATGTACCTGTCCGGACCGGATGGTTCCGCAGATAGTGAGAGGGTACATCGACACTATTTCTGCGCCCGGATTATAAATAATTAATCATGATAAATTCCATTGGATGCGTGGATGTTCAAAAACGGTAAACCTCCCCCTCTAAAAAAAATCCCGCGGGACCTGTACCATGGGTTCCTGATCAGATAATTTGATAAATTGTGATGGTAGAATGGACATTATGCAAAAGGTTGTGAGCAGCAAGAAGATGGAGAACGGGATTGTTGTGTTCTGGATAGACAAGGATGAGAAAAAATATGATTCGTTTAATTATTCAGAACTCATCGATATGAAGATCAACGCCCTTGATCTCCTGGAACGTCCCGCTTCGTATGGCATCGATGTGGAAGCACACAGGTTAATTACAAAGAAATAAACCTGCAACAAGAGGACTGCAGGGCAATCATCCGGTTGATCATTTCGACATTATTTTTCATTGTATCCGGGTACCAAAAACACACCATAAATTCATCTCTCTTTTGTCCTTTTTTTTGTTTCCCGTATCCGGCAGCCGTCATTTTTATTCTTCATTCACCCTGACCTTCGGCAAGGACATTGAAGCCCGCAGATACCGCTTCATTATTGGCATTTAATTCCAGTATTACGAATAAAAAAACACTGTCAGGTATTTCCGGAGGGGGACACGATGGATGAGATGGATCCCCTCCAGACGGCGGTTCTCATCGCCGAGATCGCGGGCGACGGACGACCATGAACAGAATGAAAACAAAAACCACAGGAATGATCGAAGGGATCAGACCCCCGGCCCGTTGTGTCGCAATAGCCGGAACTGCGGGTACAAGCACGACATCAGCTGCCACTGTCTGACCGGCGATGACCCGGACTGTCTGTTCCACCGGGGCATATCCCTCTTTTGAAGCGGTGAGTGTATGGTTGCCGGCGGGAATGTTTGTGAGCGTAACCGGCGAGATGCCCGCATCAGCTCCATCGAGCATGAGCCTGCTACCGCCAGGGCTTGTATTGACACTCAGCGAACCCATGGCAGGGATCAGGGTCACGTCAACTTCCACTCGCCTGCCTGCCTCCACTGTAACCGGCAGCGTTCGTGGTGTGTACCCGAAACGGGAGAATGTCACATTGTAGGTTCCGGGTTCGAGGCCTTCAAGGGTCAGCGGTGTTGCTCCACGGTATTTCCCGTCCAGCACGACCGATGTCCCGTCCGGAGTGGAGCGGAGAAGAAGGGCCCCGGGCTGATCGGGAGCTTTGATGACGATGCCCGGCCGCGCCAGTGTGATGGGGATCGTGCGATAATTAGCATTACTCAAATGTGACCGGTCGACTGGTTCACTGGTGACCCAGACAGTATATGTTCCCGGATCGAGGCGCCCGCCAACCGCATGCGTGTCCCAACGGTAAACCCAGTTGTCCTGATCATCGACGCGCACCTTTGTCAACCCACCCTGATCAGCGCGCGAGCTGATATCATCGAGCGCAACGCCGTTTAACGGAAGGTTTGGCCCGGTGAGGAAGAGGTAGACCGTGGAACTTTCCGGTGAATACCCTGACAGCGTGATGGTATCACCAAGGAACCACGATTCATTCGGGGATGCAATTGCACCACTGATGAGAACCACGACAAGAAGTGAAAGGATTCCGGCTGTAGGAATGGTGCGGTCAAATCTCATAAGGACATACCACGATGAAGTATCTAAAATATCTTTGGTTCGTTGTATCGTATCATTCACCATTTCATGATCAGGACCTTGTAATTCCTGACGCTGCATTCCCCGCGTTATTTCCCCGTTCCTGCCGCGATCTGTTCAGCCCCATGATACCTGAAACAGATCAGTATATAAAAAAAGGGTTCTGCAGAATTCTTAAACCACGAATTCAAAAAAATTTTCCAACCTGCGTCAAACGCTCGTGCATGACTCCGGAATCTGATGCGGGTATGTCGGTTGCAGGATGGGCGGTGCTTGCGGCACGTAGACCACCCAATGCAGGGAGAATTGGCACAGATATCCGGTCCGGACACCGGGTGGGAACGATACATAATTTTTTTTTATACTGGCTGGTCCATCCATCAATTCAGGACCAGGATCATCGCGTTCAATGCTGTCGCAAGGCATACCCAGCATGCATATGGCACGAGAAACGCGGTGGCAGTTTTTGAGATCCGCCAGAACGAGACGATCGTGGCACTAATGAGGGCAAGGAGCGCAAGAATCGTGATGAGTCCGTAAAGGGGCGACTGCATGCCAAAAAAGGCAATCGACCAGAGGGTATTGAGGGCGAGCTGGGCAGAAAAGATGATGACTCCCTGCTGCACCGCTCTTCTCTCCAGCCCGTTCTGCACAATGAGATACAGGGAGACCCCCATAAGGATATACAGCACCGTCCATACAGGGCCAAACACCCAGTTTGGCGGGGTAAATGAGGGTTTTTCAAGCTGTGCATACCACGTGGGGATTGCCGACATGGTAACAAAGGAACCGATTACGCCGGCCAGCAGGGGGATGGCGATGCAGAGCACCAGGAGTCCGGCAGAACGGATCGAGGGTTTGTCCATACACATCAGAAGGAGAGATCGAAGTGATGGGGATTGAATCTTCCGATCACAAAGAGGGAATGTGGTTGGGCCCGAGAACCTCCCGCACGTACCAGACGGGATATGGTAACGCGTTTTTCACCATCCCGCATTCAGGGCATCGATGGTACAAATTCCCGCACTTTTTCTGATGAGCCGGACATGAGCGGCTCACCGTGTCCGGACAGGAGGATATCGAAATCCAGCGCGGCGATTTTTTTGATCGACTGTTTTGCCTGGTCCATTGATGGGGTGAACCGGGGGTGCGGTCCCTCAAGTTTTCCGTTGGAAACCCGCAATGTGTCACCGGCAAACAGCATCCTGAATTTTGGGTCATGGAGGCAGATGCTGCCCGGTGTATGGCCGGGCGTGTGAATGCAGGTGAGCCCGGCAACCTGGTCATTATCGTGCAGCAGGATATCCGGCTGCACAGGCTTGAACTTGAAAAAAAACTTAAACATCCCGTACAGTATCCCGATGAACCCGCCGGGGACGGGCATCGGCTTTGTTCCTTCAACATACCCTGCATCATCGGCATGGATCGCCACCTTCGCACCGGTGATATCCCAGAGCTCGTACGCGTTTCCCGTGTGGTCCAGATGATAGTGCGTCAGGATGATGGTCTCAATATCCGAGGGAATAGCTCCAAGGGTTTTTTGTACGTACTCCAGAATTTTTCCGGTATTTCCCGGCAATCCTGTATCGACAAGCACCAGCCCGTCGCCGACGATGATATAGCAGTTCGCGTTGACCCCGTCGACCTGATGAACGCCCGGAATAATTTCCATATTCTCCCTGCACTGCATATGACACGGCAGTCTATTAATGGTTATTATGCTCCCGGCCGGGGTCTTTGCATCAGATGCTGCACTGGGGATGATCCAACCCTTCACGTCATCCATACCGTCGTGTGAAAAGAGCGCGAAAAAAGGAGTGGTGTGGTTTTTTTATGGATAACACTCCCCATATCCCCCCGGTCACGATCGCAGGCACCGTGATTTTTTGGAGGGAATTGGGACGTGGTTGCCGGCAACGGGGTTTGTACAGCCGTCATGTGCAGGTTCAGCATCACGTACGGGTCGACCGTCTCACCCTTTGCAGGCATACGAGGGGAGAGCCGCTCACAGTTCCTCGTCGCGCTTCTTCCACACGTGCAGTACCCAGAGGAACGATACCGCGGTGGCAACCAGCGTGGAAACGACGAGCATCGGGACATACCACCACTGCGCCGCCATCTGTCCGCCCATAATCCCGCTCCCGGCAATGGTCGCGAGCGTGTTCGGGACAAGAAACGCCGTGCCCAGCACAGTGAGGTAGGCAGTCACGAGTGCGAACCGGTTGTTCAGGCTCTGGAGCTGGTTGTTGTAGATGCTCTGCATCACTTCAAGACCGGAGGCGAGCATGGTCGACATCTGCTCGGAGAGCCCGATATGCCGGTCGATGTTGTCCGAGAGCATGCCGATCCTCCCCAGCAGCCGCTCGTCATTGGTGATCAGGTCGGAGTCCCCGTAACGCAGCGACTCGACCACGTCCTTTGTCGCCCACAGGACGTTTAAGTAATCGATAAGCACGTGCTTCATCCGGTAGATGTTATGGGCGACCTTTTTTTTGCTCACTTTCTCTTCGATTAACGACTTGCTGATCTCGTCCCCGGCCGTTTCGATCTCGCGCAGGTACTCGAAGTTCCGGTCGTTGTTTTCATCAATGATCCGCTCCAGGAGCTGCGTGATGCGGTCGGCAGTGCTCCCGGCTTCCATCCTCTTAAGGAACTGCGGCGCATACCGCGACAGGCGCAGCAGCCGGTTGAGCTCGATGCTGTGAACAGTAAAGATCACGTTGTTACGGATAAGGATGATCAGCGGATGTACCTTCATCTTCTCGTTCTTCATCGAAACTGCAGGAAGCATGATGCCCAGTTCCGTATCGTGGTCCTCGTACGCCGAGTAGAACCCCCCGATGAGTTTCGATACCGGGATCTTGGAAAAACCGCCTGCCAGCGCAGCGGATTCAAACGCTTTTTCCTGCTCTTCTGACGTCCAGTCAATCCATGCGATGCTTGCATCGCTGACAACGCTCACGTACTCCTCGAGTGCCCGGTCGGTCAGCCGGTCCACCTGACCGTCCTTGTGCAGGATGATGCAGAAGTTTGAGACCTGCGGTGCAGGCGGCGCCGCAACACTCTGCTGTAATGGTATTGTCTCCATTCATCCCACCTCGTATAGTGTTCTTATGGCGTTGGGTGGTTCTCCGGAGTAGGATGGTGCCGGCAAGGTAATAAGGTGTGACTGCTCAGCCCCGGTCAACGAATGGCTGTCAACGGACGTGTTTTTTTGTCCTGGTTTTTCATATCCCGAAGTGACAATGGGGGGGGTGATTGATCTGAAATATTATTCAAGGAAGTGATGGGTCAGGTTCATCACGTCACGGAACGGGATAACGCCGACAAGCCGGTTCTGTTCATCGGTGACGGGGATCGCCCGGAAATCGTACCGGGCAAAATTCTGCGAGGCTTCCTTGAGCGTGCTTTCTGTTGACAGGCTGATCACATTCTCGACCATGATATCCTTTAAAAGCGCCTTGTCATCAGCCTTCAATAATTCCTTTAAGTCGATGACGCCAAGCAGGGTATCCTGTTCGCTCGTGACATAGACATACATGATCACATCTTTGTCACGGGCATGCCGCGGGTAATCGTTCTGGACGTACTCAACCGTTGTTTCCGGGGAGAATTTCAGGATCTTCTGCGTGGTGTAATGGATGACTTTCTCTTCCTGTTTTTCTAAAATGGCGTTAATCTTTTTGGCATTGTCAGGGTTGACGGCAGTAAGGATCACATGGGCTTCCGCGTGGGGGAGCACCGAGAGGATATCTGCCGCCTGGCCCGGCGTCATGTCGTTGATCAGCTGGACCACCTTCTCCTTGCTTAAGGATGCGATGATGTCCCGCTGCACGATGGGCTCGATCTCCTCAAGCGTATCGGATGCATGCTCGTTTGACAGAGAGGAGAAGATCATGACCCGCTGGTCATGGTCAAGTTCTTCCAGGATGTCAGCGAGGTCGACCGGGTGAATGTCGGCAAGTGTTTCCTTGAGTACCTTTAATTTCACGTCACCCTTGAAACTGCTGATATGCGAGGGGAGCGGCTGGACATAGGTCCACGAAATCGCACCGTCACTGTCGCGGTCTCCCTGAGGGTAGAGGATGCCGGCGAGGGAACCCAGTCCCAGGCGGCGGAGCCGTGCGTATCTGCTCGTATCAACTTCGGTTACATAGAGTTTTTCGTTCCGCTCAACGAGGCGGATATCATAGACCACTTCCACCTCGGCATCCTCCGTGTCGAGCACTTTTTTATCAAGGATGTGATCCCGGAGCAGGATCGCGTCATCCGGAGGTGGCATCTCAAATTTTTTTATCTCGTCGATGTCGATGACAACTGTCCCGGGGACGATCGTTGTGACCTGTTCCCACGGGATCAGGAGAGGGGGGGCACCGAACGGACGGGAAACAAGAAGGTTTTTTACTTCGGGGAGTTTTGTGGTTTCGATGATCATCATATCTGAGAGTGACCCGATCTTCTTTTCGCGCAGCAGCACCTTTGCGTCAAGCAGACTGCTCAACAGGTAGTGTTTGTCCGCCTTTGCCGGTTTTACCGCACCCGTGTCATTGGTCATGGTTATTTCCCGCCTCCTTATACCATCAGAGTATCGTCCAGAACTTATAGCCGAGCAGCAGCACAAGGAATATCAGGTACAGGCGGAGAAAAAGCAATACGACCTTCACTCCGCGTGACATCCTGATCCGCGGCGTCGCGTACTTCCGGTTGATCTCGGTGATCTTGTCAGTCCACCCCCGGATCACGCTGCCAATCCGTGTTTTGAACATGCCTTCAATTGTTATCATCTGTGTACCTCCATGTCATGTTCCTAGATAAGTAACTCCGGGAAGAGTGTGGTAATGCCATACAGGGTGGAAAGGACGATGATCGCGATGACGATGATTGCACCTGCCACGTTCTGTGCCATTGTATTCCTGTATTTCCCCATAATCTCTTCGTTGTTCAGCAGCAGGATCAGGAACACCAGTGCCGCCGGGAGCAGGGTGACGGCGATCACCTGTACAAAGAGGGTGATGAGGACCAGCGGTGCATCCGGGATCAGGACCACAATCCCTGCGGTGACCAGCGCAAAGAAGTAGCATGCATAGAACCACGGCGCCTCGCGGATCTTCAGGTTGAGCGAGTGTGCCCATCCGAACACTTCGCCGAATGCCCATGAGCTCGCAAGCGATATGCAGATCGCACCGAGGAACCCTGCATCAAAGAGCCCGATGGCAATGAACGTGCCCAGGTACGGGTTGGTGGTCATCAGGATGGATGCCGCCTGGGCTGCGCTCTCAATCTCGCTCCCGTACA